>SBFV01000241.1 GCA_006227775.1 Gammaproteobacteria bacterium
GGGATTGGATAGCCAGCCTCGCCCGGGAACCTGGCACCCTGGTCTTCTATGAGGCCGGCAACCGCGTCCTGGAGACCCTGGCCGACCTCGCCACCAGCCTGGGCCCCCAGCGCCGCGCCGTGGTGGCCCGCGAACTGACCAAGCGCTTCGAAACCTTTCTCACCGGCACCCTGGAAGATCTCCCGCCGCGCCTGCGCGGTGACCCAGACCAGCAAAAGGGCGAGTTCGTACTCTTGGTGGAGGGCTCTCGCGATCAGGCCACCATCGAGGCCGAGGGCGAGCGCGTCCTGGCCATCCTCGCCCGCGAACTCCCCCTCAAACAGGCCGCCGCCCTCGCCGCCGAGATCAGCGGCGACCAGAAGAACCGCCTCTACGCCCTGGGGCTGAAGACGAGCGCTGAACTGGGGATGGGCCAGGGATAGCGGATTCAGCCGCTGGATCGGGCATGAAGGCCGGGGCGGGGGTTGTCAGCGGCGCCGCGCGCATCGGGCACCCGGCGGACAAAGATCCAGAAGCGGACTTTCCCGACGAGACACCCCAAGCCCTGCTACCGCGCTGTACCCAGGACTGCGCGCCAATGCCCTGGCGGGTCGGAAAACCGGAAACTGATTTGCGAGAGGGTATCGATCCGATCAGGTCAGATCAGGGTGCTGGTGACCTGGCGTAGCGCCGGCCCCAGGCTGACCTGCCTCCCTTCGGGGTGGCTGATGGTCCGGACCATGAGACCCTGGAAGAGCGCCAGCAATACCTCCAGGGTGACGGCCTCGTTACCGGGATCCTGGCCCCGGGCCTGGCGGACGGCGCGATAGAGGCGGCCCAGCCGCTCCCGGGTGGTGGCGTCGGCGGCCTGGACGATGGCCGCCACCGCCGGGTTGCGGGCCGCCTCGGCCAGGATCTCCAGCCCCAGGGCGGCCTGGTGGCAATGGGTACGCTCTTCCAGCCCCGCCTCCAACCGCGCCATGATCACCCGGTAGGGGTCCTCGGCATCTTCGATGGCGGTGAACAGGGCCAGCGACTGATCCAGCCGGCGCTGCACCAGGGCGGCGATCATGGCCTCCTTGCTCGCGAAGAAGTGATACAGGTTGCCGGGGCTCATGCCCGCCGCCTTGGCGATGCGGGCGATGCTGGCCCCATGAAAGCCCTCGCGGACGAAACAGGCCGCGGCGGCATCCAGGATCTGCTGGCGCCGGATCTGGCCACGGTCCTCCGGCGCCGGCGAGGCTGACCGGGGTTCAGCCACGGGCGGGGGCCGCGGGGGCGGCCGCGGGAGGGGTGGAACCGGCGCTCAGCCCGTCCCCCCGGCGATGTTCCGGACCGGTGCCGGATGGACCGGTGCCGGGCGAGGAGCCGAGGACCCTGGCGTCCGAACGACCCCGAATCAGTACGAAGAAGAGCGGTACGAAGAAGACCCCCAGCAGGGTGCTGGCGGCCACGCCGCCCAGGACGCCGGTACCCACCGAGTTCTGCCCCCCGGAGCCGGCCCCGGTGCTGATGGCCAGCGGCAGGACGCCGAAGCCGAAGGCCAGGGAGGTCATGACGATGGGGCGGATACGCAGCCGGGCCGCTGCCATGGCCGCGTTGAAGGCGCTTTGACCTTGCTCCTGGAGGGTGCGGGCGAATTCGACGATGAGGATGGCGTTCTTGGCCGCCAGGCCGATGGTGGCCAGCAGACCGACCTGGAAATAGATGTCGCTCGGCAGGCCGCGCCCCAGGGCGGCCAGGACGGCACCCAGGACACCGATGGGGACCCCAAGGATGACGGCGAAGGGCACGGACCAGCTCTCATAGAGGGCGGCCAGGGTGAGAAAGACCACCAGCACGGACAGGGTATAGAGCAGGGGTGCCTGCTTGCCGGCGGCGCGCTCCTCGTAGGAGAGGCCGGTCCATTCCAGGCCGATACCCGGCGGCAGTTGCTTGACCAGTTCCTCCACCGCCGCCATGGCCTGGCCGGTGCTCAGTCCCGGCGCGGCCTGCCCCAGGATCTCCGCCGAGGGGAGGCCGTTGAAGCGCTCCAGGCGCGGCGAGCCATAGACCCACTTGATATCGGCGAAGGCGGAGAAGGGCACCATCTCTCCTTGCTTGTTGCGCACGTACCAGGCGTCCAGGTCCTCCGGCAGCATGCGGAAGGGGGTATCGGCCTGGAGGTAGACGCGCTTGACCCGGCCTTCGTGAATGAAGTCGTCCACGTAGGCGCTGCCCCAGGCCACCGCCAGGGTGCGATTGATTTCCGCCAGGGACAGGCCCAGGGCACCGGCGCGGGTGCGGTCCACCTCTACCTGAAGCTGAGGCTCGTCGTCGCGGCCGTTGGGGCGCACCGCCATCAGGCGCGGGTCCTGGCTGGCCATGCCCATGAACTGGCCCTTGGCCGCCATCAGGGCCTCGTGGCCCAGACCGACCCGGTCCTGCAACTGGACGTTCCAGCCGGTGGCGGTGCCCAGTTCCACTACCGCCGGCGGCGGGAAGGCGAAGACCATGGCGTCGCGGATGCCGGCGAAGGCCTGCATGGCCCGCCCGGCCACGGCCTTGACCCCCAGGTCCGGTCGCTTGCGCTCGGACCAGTCCTTGAGCTTGACGAAACCGAGGGCCATGTTCTGCCCCTGGCCGGCGAAGCTGAAGCCGGCGACGGTGATGAACTCCTTGACCGCCTCCCGCTCGTTCTCGCTGAAGTGGCGCTCGATCTGCTCCAGGACCGCCTCGGTGCGCTCCAGGGTGGCGCCGGCGGGCAGCACCGCCTGCATGATGAGGATGCCCTGGTCCTCGTCCGGCAGGAAGGAGCTGGGTAGGCGCGGATAGAGCCAGGCCAGGGCACCCACCAGCAGCAGATAGACGGCGAAGAAGGTCCATCGGCGCTTGAGAATCCCCCCCGTACCCTGGGTGTAGAAGCCCACGCTGCGATTGAAGCCGCGGTTGAACCAGCCAAAGAAGCCCTTGCGCCCGGCGTGATGATCACCGTCCAGGGGTTTGAGCAGGCTGGCGGTGAGGGCCGGGGTCAGGGTCAGGGCCACCAGCACCGATAGCAGCATGGCCGAGACGATGGTGATGGAGAACTGACGGTAGATGACCCCCGTGGAGCCGCCGAAGAAGGCCATGGGGACGAAGACCGCCGACAGCACCAGGGCGATGCCGATGATGGCGCTGGTGATCTGGTCCATGGACTTGCGCGTCGCCTCGCGCGGTGGCAGCCGGTCCTCGTGCATGACCCGGGCGACGTTCTCCACCACCACGATGGCGTCATCCACCAGCAGGCCGATGGCCAGGACCATGGCGAAGAGGGTCAGGGTATTGATGCTGTAGCCAAAGGCCGCCAGCACCCCAAAGGTGCCCAGCAGCACCACCGGCACGGCGATGGCCGGGATGAGGGTGGCGCGGAGGTTCTGCAAAAAGAGGTACATGACCAGGAAGACCAGGACCACGGCCTCGATGAGGGTGGTGACCACCTTGCCGATGGAGATGCGCACGAAGGGCGTGGTGTCATAGGGGAAGACGTATTCCATGCCCGAGGGAAAATAGGCCGACAACTCTTCCAGCTTGCGCTTGATGGCGTCGGCGGTCTCCAGGGCGTTGGCGCCGGTGGCGAGGCGGATGGCCATGCCGGCGGCGGGTTTGCCCAGGTGGCGGCCATTGCGGCTGTAGCTCTCGCTGCCCAGGGCGATGCGGGCCACGTCGCGCAGGTAGACCACGGCCCCATCCTCCCGGGTGCGCAGGCGGATGGCGCCGAATTCCTCGGGCGAGCTCAGGCGGCTCTGGACGTTGACCGTGGCCGTGAACTGCTGACCGGCCTCCGCCGGGCGGGCGCCGAGCTGGCCGGCGGATACCTGGGCATTCTCCGCCTTGATGGCGGTCCAGACCTCCCCGGGGGTCAGGCCGTACTGGTTCAGCCGGTGGGGATCGAGCCAGACGCGCATGGCGTACTGGGTCTCGAACATGGTCACTTCCCCCACCCCCGGCAGGCGGCTGATGATGTCCTTGACGATGGAATTGGCGTAGTCGCCCAGGTCCGCCTTGGTCAGGCGCCCGTCCCGGGAGACGAAGGCCACTACCAGCAGAAAGTTGCGCACCGACTTGGCGACGGTGAGACCCTGCTGGCGCACCTCCTCCGGCAGCAGGGGCGTGGCCAGTTGCAATTTGTTCTGCACCTGCATCTGGGCCGTGTCGGGATTGGTGCCGTTGGCGAAGGTCAGGGTGATGGTCGCCTGGCCGTTGGACTCGCTGGTGGAGGACAGATAGCGCAGACCGTCGAGCCCGGTCATCTGCTGTTCGATGACCTGGGTCACCGAGTCCTGGACCGTCCGTGCCGAGGCGCCGGGAAACTGGGCGGTGATGGCGATGGCCGGCGGGGCTATGGCCGGGTACTGGCTGACGGGCAGGGTCCAGATCGCCAGGATGCCGGCCAGCATGATGAGGATGGCGATAACCCAGGCGAAGACCGGGCGGTCGATGAAGAAATGGGCCATGGGGCAAACTCCCAGTCAGGGGGCGCGGGCGGACGGCGGGACCGGGGTCTAGGGGGCCTTGGCCGCCGGGACCCAATCGACGGCCTTGGCTGGGCCGCCGGGCCTGGCCTTCTGTAAACCGTCGACGATCAGCCGTTCACCGGGCTCCAGCCCGGCGCTGATCAGCCAGCGGTTGCCCTGGGCGCGATCCGCCTCGACCCGTCGTTGTTCCACCAGGCCATCGGCGGTGAGGATCAGGGCCATGGCGTTGCCCTGGCGGTCCCGCTGGATGCCGGGCTGGGGCACCAGGATGGCGTCGGGACGGACCCCTTCCTCCACCTGAGCGCGCACGAACATACCCGGCAGGAGCAGGGCGTCCGGATTGGGGAAGGTCGCCCGCAGGGTCACCGTGCCGGTGGTCTCCTCCACGCTGACCTCGGCGAATTCCAGCCGGCCCGCGTGGGGATAGATGGAGCCGTCTTCCAGCACCAGCGTCACCCGCGGCAGTTCCCCCGCGGGGCGTCGCAGACGGCCATCCTCCAGGTCGCGGCGCAGGCGCAGCAGTTGCGCCGCGGACTGGGTCAGGTCCACGTAGATGGGATCGAGCTGCTGCACCGTCGCCAGGGCCAGTTCCTGATTGGCGGTCACCAGGGCGCCCTGAGTGACGGCGGAGCGCCCGATGTGGCCAGCGATGGGCGAGAGGATACGGGTGTAATCGAGCTCGATGCGGGCCTTGGCCAGGTCCGCCTCCGCCACCTTCACGTTGGCCCGCGCCTCCTTCATGGCCGCCTGGGCGTCGTCGTGCAGTTCCTGGCTGGTCCCCTTGCTCTTCAGCAGATCGGCGTAGCGGTTGGCCTTCTGCTCGGCACGTTCCAGGGTGGCGCGGGCCCGCAGCAGGACCGCCTGGGCATTGTCATAGGCCGCCTCGTAGCGGGCCGGGTCGATCAGATAGAGGGGATCGCCGGCCTTGACCTGGCTTCCCTCCTGGAAATCCCGCGACTTGATGATGCCGCCGACCTGGGGCCGGATTTCGGCGATGCGAAAGGGCGCGGTGCGGCCGACCAGCTCCAGGGTCAGGGTGGCCGGTTCGGCGGTCAGGGTGACGACCCCCACCTCCGGCGGCGGCATCTGGCCCCCTCCGCCACCGGGCCCGGGTCCCCCCGGTCCCCCTGGAGGGGAGGTCTGACCGCAGCCCGCGCTAAGAAGAACCGTGAAGAGAGCCGTCAGCGACAGGGCGACGAAAGCATAGCGGGGACCCATGAAACACCTCGACGCGGGGTGGGACCGAACTCGAATGAATGTTTATTCTAATCCTGCCGGCGCCGGGGGAACAATCCGCCTGCCCTGGTCAAGTCGATGATCGAAGTGCGTCGGGTTCAAGGCCGGGTGCGTGGGCGAAGGAAAATCGTCATCTAACGGTCATGATCCCTTAACAATCGCCGAATACTGTTGCCAACTCTTGACGCCTGGATGACGCCCCCGTTACTGGCTCGGGTAACCGGATGGTTCCCGACGATTCGACGCGGATGGACCCCGGATGGAATCCCGTTCAGGGATTGCCGGTTTGCCGGTTGGGGCGGATGAGAGGCCGTCTTGATAGGGGGGCTTGAGGCTTGCCTGAAACCTGCCGTGGTGAATTATTAAATATCAATGACTTGGAGGTAAGAATGAAGAAAACCCTGTGTTGCGCCCTGCTCCTGGTGTCCGCCGTGGCCCTGGCCGCCGATGACGAAGCCACCCTCAAGAAGCAAATGGCGGAAGCCTGCGCGCCGCTGTTCGCCCCGGGTGGCGCCTGCGCGGATCTGGCGAAGGGAACCAGAAAATGCACGCGTCAGAATGTCGACAAGGGTGGCGCCGCCTGCGTCGACTTCGAGAAGGCCCACAAGGCCTTTTTTGACGCGGGCATGAACGACCCCATCATCAAAAAGTAAAGGGGTCTGACGACTCATTGCATTGGAGGAAAAGGTAAAGCCGTCAATTCGTGGCCATTGCCCGGTCTGGCGACACGGTCGATGTCCCGGATTGTCCCCAGGCTCAATCCCCGAACGAGCCGGCCTTGATGCTTCAATGAAATGACGCCTGGCTGGGGGTGACATCCCATCCAGGCACCAGGCACCAGGCACCAGACGACAGTTACCAGTCCAAGGTCAACGGTCAGCCACATCTCCCGGGGACCAGTGGCCAGGGATCCGGGCATGGAAAACCCACATCAGGTCCCGGCCAGCGTTCAGACCTTCCTTTCTCCGGTCTCTGTTTACGCTCCTTTCCCGCCTCCCCGCCTCCCCGCCTCCCCCGGAACTTCACGCCGCTGCCAGCCAGGTCCCGGGAGGTCCCCATGAGCGATGTCGACCAATTCAAGGCCGACAACGGTCATAATGGGTCTCGGATCCGGTCGACATTGCCCAGGCTCACCGCCTCGTGCATCCCATCCCGTCCATTCCCGTCCTTGACCAACCCCGGCCATATCCTGTAGTTTTCCAGCCCTTTGAACCTTTGCCTAACCTGCCGTCCCGCTTCCCTCTCTCCGGGGGCGGAGCCTGGGGCCGATCTTGTGGCGGCGCGACCGATGGAGGTCACCTGAGTTGGAACTGAGTGGAGCCGAGATCATCGTTCAGGCGCTGATCGATGAGGGCGTGGAGTATGTCTTCGGATACCCCGGAGGCGCCGTGCTTCACACCTATGATGCCTTGTTCAAGCAGGACAAGGTCAAGCACATCCTGGTCCGTCACGAGCAGGCCGCCACCCATGGCGCCGATGGCTATGCCCGCGCCACCGGCCGCTGCGGCGTCGCCCTGGTCACCTCCGGACCCGGGGCCACCAATGCCATCACCGGCATCGCCACCGCCTACATGGATTCCATCCCCATGGTGATCCTCTCCGGGCAGGTGCCAACCCCGGTCATCGGCAGCGACGCCTTCCAGGAGGTCGACACCGTTGGCATCTCCCGCCCTTGCGTCAAGCACAACTTCCTGGTGCGGGATGTCCACGACCTGGCCCTGACCATCCGCAAGGCCTTTTACATCGCCACTTCCGGCCGTCCCGGCCCGGTGCTGGTGGATATCCCCAAGGACGTCACCGACCCCAATATCAAGATCCCCTATCACTATCCCAAGGAGATCAAGCTCCGCTCCTACAACCCGGCGACCAAGGGCCACCCGGGGCAGATCCGCAAGGCGGTGGACGTCCTCCTCCAGGCCAAGCGCCCGGTCATCTATACCGGCGGCGGGGTCATCCTGGGCGAGGCTTCCAGAAACCTGCGGGAACTGGTCGACCTCCTGGGCTATCCCATCACCAGTACCCTCATGGGCCTGGGCGCCTTCCCCATGACCGACCCGCGCTTCCTGGGCATGCTGGGCATGCACGGTACCTACGAGGCCAACATGGCGATGCACGAGACCGACGTGCTCATCGCCATCGGCGCCCGTTTCGATGACCGCGTCACCGGCAAGATCGAGCACTTCTGTCCCCACGCCACCATCATCCATATCGACGTGGACCCCTCGTCCATCTCCAAGAACGTGCGGGTGGACGTGCCCATCGTCGGCCCCGTCGGCAGCGTCCTGGCGGACATGGTGCGTCTCATCCGCGAGGCCAAGGAAGGGCCCGACCCGGTCGCGCTGCAGGACTGGTGGCGGCGGATCGAGGGCTGGCGGGGGCGCAAGTGTCTGGCCTACGACCGGGGCAGCCCGCTGATCAAGCCCCAGTTCGCCGTCGAGACCCTCTACCAGGTCACCGGCGGGGATCTGTACCTGACGTCGGACGTGGGTCAGCACCAGATGTTTGCCGCCCAGTTCTATCCCTTCGACGAACCGCGGCGCTGGATCAACTCCGGCGGCCTGGGCACCATGGGTTTCGGCCTGCCGGCGGCCATGGGGGTGCAGTTGGCCTTTCCCGACGCCACCGTCGCCTGCAT
>SBFV01000106.1 GCA_006227775.1 Gammaproteobacteria bacterium
GACCCCTCCCCCACCGAGACGCCATTGAAGAGAATGGAGTCCTCGACAATGGCGCCATCCCGCACCATCACCCGGGGAAAGAGGATGGAGTGGTTCACCCCACCACCGCTGACCACCGTGCCCGCCGCCAGCATGGAGTTGACGAAGATCCCCTCAGTGCCCGAAAGGCCCGGAACGGTGCGTGCCGGCGGATTCTGGCCCTGGGCGGTGAAGATGTTCCAGTCGTTCTGATAGAGATTCAGTGGCGGATCGTGCTCCAGTAAGGCCATGTTGGCGGCGAAATAGGCATCGATACCCCGCAGGTCGTTCCAGTAGCGATCCGGCGAGACCCGGCCGCGCTCGCCGCCGAAACGGTAGACGCACACCTCCACCCGCTCGGCGAGACGGGTCACCGCCTCGGGCATGGACAAGGCATCGGCGGCGGAAACCTCCGCCGCCGACTCCAGGAAGTCGAGGAGAAAATCCCGCTCGAAAAGATACACGCCCATGGGGGCGCAGCCGCCGCCGGCCGGGGCCTCCGCCGTTGGCAGCAAACCCCGCACCCGATCCTCCCCCACCAGGTCGAAGACCATTTCAGGCCGGGGCCCGGTGTCCGCGGCCCGGCAGGCGACGGTGATGCTGGACCCCCGCTCCCGGTGGTAGCGGATCAGCTCGGCATAGTCCATGCGATAGACCAGATTGCCATCCAGGGCCAGCACATCCCGCTTGGCATTGCGCTCGATCAGGAAGCGGTTCTGCCGCATCGCGCTGAAAAAGCCGCCATACCATTCGGACCCCTCCCGCATCTGGGGTGGAATGGGGGTGATGTACTCTCCCAGTTCGGGATGGAAAATAGACCAGCCATCGCGCAGGTGCTTCTGCAGGGAGTGGGACTTCCACTGGATCAGGACGAGGATCTGACGTAACCCTGAATGCAGGCAATTGGCGAGGGTGAAGTCGATGACGCGAAACTTGCCGCCGAAAGGTACGGCGGCCTTGGCCCGGTGCAAGGTCAAGGGTGCCAGGGTATCGTCCTGACCCGTGGCCTTCACGATGGTCAATGTCTGAGCTGGCATGGCTCTCCTGGGGGGCTGGGTATGGATGCGGTGGGGCGGAAAACGCCCGGGCAATTTTAACCCATCCGGAGAGGATCGAAATTCAGGGTAAACCCGAAGTACATTGATTCCCGTCGATATCGGGCGCGAAAAAAAGGGGTCACCCCGTATTGCGCACCCCCGCGGCGATGGCGTTGATAGACCGGAGCAGGGGGTCCAGCCACTGCTCGCGGTCCTCGGGCGTGGCGCCCTGGCGGTAACGTTCCAGCAGGACGACCTGGATGTGGTTCAGGGGGTCCAGATAGATGTTGCGCCGGGCCAGGGAATGCTGGAGTTCCGGCGTCTCCTCCATCAGATGATGGAGCCCCGCGATGTGGAGGATCTGGCGGACGGTGCGATGGTATTCATCGCGAATCCGCCGGTAGGTCCGTCCGGCCTGTTCCGGGTCCCGGGCCAGACGCAGGTAATGCTCGGCGATGCGCGGCTCGGCCTTGAAGAGGGCCATCTGGCTGTTGCTGAGCAGGGCGCGGAAGAAGGGCCAGTCCTGGTACATCTTCTGCAATTTGGCCAGTCGCTCCACCTCGTCACCGCGCCAGCGCTCCAGGGCGATCCCCAGGCTGTACCAGGCTGGCAGGGTATGGCGGGACTGGGCCCAACCGAAGACCCAGGGGATGGCGCGGATTGAGGCCAGGGAGCGATCCCCCTGCTGGCGATGGGAGGGCCGGGAGCCGATATTGAGCAAGGCGATGGCATCCATGGGGGTGACTTGGTAGAAGTACTCCATGGTGCCTGGGCCCTTGATGAAGTCACGGTATGCCTCCTCCCCCAGGCGGGCCAGTTCGTCCATGATGCCGATATAGTCCTTCCGGTCCGGGGGCGGGGCCTGGATGAGACATCGACTGGCGAGCATCAGGCCGCTGATGCCCAGAGTCAGCTCGTAGCGCGCCGTTTCCGGGTTGGCGTAGCGGTAGGAAAGAACCTCCCCCTGCTCGGTGAACTTGATCTGGCCATGGACCGTGTCCGGCGGCTGGGCGAGGATGGCCTCGTAGGTGGGCCCGCCGCCGCGGCCGACGGTACCCCCCCGGCCGTGGAAGAGCCGGCACTCCACCCCCCGGGATCGGGCCAGATCGATGAGCCGGCGCTGGGCCTCGTAGAGGTGCCAGGTGGAGGCGAGGATACCCCCGTCCTTGCAGGAGTCCGAATAGCCGAGCATCACGTCTTGCTGGTTGCCTGAGGCTTGCAGCAGGGCGGCATAGGTGGGGTCGTCGAGGAGGGTGGCCATGACCTGGCCGCTGCGGTTGAGGTCCTCGATGGTCTCGAACAGGGGGCTGAGGCGCAGGCGGCAGAACCAGCCCCGTCGGTCGCGCCCGGCCAGGCCAGCCAGCCGGGCCAGGAGCATCACTTCCAGGACCTGACTGGCCTCGTGGGTCATGGAGATGACGTACTCCCCGCAGGCCTCGGGGCCGATCTCCGCCCCCAGGCGGGCCATGACCTCGAAGACCTCCAGGGTCTCCCGGGTGGCGGCGGTGAGGCTGGGCTTGTCGATATGGAAGGGATGGGGATGGCCGATGGCCTCCGCCAGTGCGACCCGTTTCTGCTCCTCGCTCAGGGCCTGGTAGTAGGGGGCTCCGGTCTGGCGGGCGAAAAGTTCCGTCACCGCCGCGGTATGACGCCCCGCCTCCTGGCGCAGATCCAGGTGCATCAGGTGGAAGCCGAAGCTCTCGGCAAGGCGGATCAGGTCCTGCAGAGGACCGGCGGCGGCGCTGGCATCGCCGTGGCTGATGAGGGAATCGCGGATCAGATAGAGGTCCCGCCGAAAGTCCTTGGCCTCGTCATAACCCCGGGGCGGGTCCTCGGGGGCGTTGGCGAGCCGGGCCTGGACCCG
>SBFV01000372.1 GCA_006227775.1 Gammaproteobacteria bacterium
CTATCTGATCCGCCTCGAACCCGGGGTGCAGACCCCCGAGGAGACCCTGGCCCTGGGTTCCGGCTCCTGCCGCGACAGCGGCTGGCTGCTGGTGCGGACCCTGCGTCATCTGGGCCTGGCGGCGCGCTTCGTCTCCGGCTACCTCATCCAGCTCAGGCCCGACGTCAAGTCCCTGGACGGTCCCTCCGGCGCCGAGGCCGATTTCACCGACCTGCACGCCTGGTGCGAGGTCTATCTGCCCGGGGCCGGCTGGATCGGCCTGGACCCCACCTCCGGTCTGCTGGCCGGGGAGGGGCACATCCCGGTGGCCTGCACCCCGGAGCCGGCCACGGCCGCGCCCATCTCCGGGGCGGTGGATGAATGCGAGGTCCAGTTTGACCATAAGATGGGGGTGACCCGCATCCACGAATCGCCGCGGGTGACCAAGCCCTACACCGAGGCGCAGTGGGCGGCCATCACCACCCTGGGCCGGGCGGTGGATGCCCAACTGGTGGCGGGGGACGTGCGCCTGACCATGGGTGGCGAGCCCACCTTCGTCGCGGTGGACGATCGCGATGGCGCCGAGTGGAACACGGACGCCCTGGGTCCCACCAAGCGCGTCCTGGCGACCGAGCTGATCCTCCGCCTCCGGGGCCGCTATGGCCAGGGGGGGTTCCTCCACTTCGGCCAGGGCAAGTGGTACCCGGGAGAACAACTGCCGCGCTGGGCCCTGTCCCTGTGCTGGCGGGCCGATGGCCAGCCCTGCTGGCACGATCCTGGCCTCTTTGCCGACGAGCGCCAGGGCCAGCGCTATGGCGATGCCGATGCCCGCGCCTTCCTTCTCGCCCTCTGCGGGCGCCTGAACCTGGACCCGGGCCATGTCCTGCCCGGCTACGAAGATACCTTCTATTACCTGTGGCGCGAGCGCCGGCTGCCGGTCAACGTGGACCCTTTCGATTCTCGCCTCGACGACGAAATGGAGCGGGCGCGCCTGCGGCGGGTCTTCGCCCAAGGCCTGGACCAGCCGGTCGGCTATGTCCTGCCCCTGCGCCGCGACTGGATCGCTGGCGAGGAGGGACCGCGCTGGATCACCGGCCCCTGGTTCCCGCGCGACGACCGGCTTTATCTGATCCCCGGTGACTCGCCCATGGGCTACCGTCTGCCGCTGGATTCCCTGCCCTGGGCCGAACCGGGCGATCAGCCCTTCACGCCGGTGCCGGACCCCTTCGCCCCCGCCGCGCCCCTGCCGAGCGCCGCCGAGCTGCGCCTTCAGACCGGCTATGACGCCCGCCATCTGGGGTACGGCTTTGCCGAGGGCGGGGCCGTGGCCCTGCAGGGCCAGGCCTGGCCGGAGTTTCTGGACGCTGGTCAGTCCGGCTGGGGGGGTGGCCGGGGGACTGGCGATACGAAGGATGCTGGGGGATGGCCAGGGGAGGCGGGTGGGACTGGGGCTAAGGGCGGGGCTGGCGGTATCGGAGGTACGGGAGAGATTGGCGGGGCTGGCGCCAATGAGCGTACCCCGCCCCATCAGCCCGGCAGGCCCCATCCGGTGGCCGCGGATACCCGGCCGGAACGCCATCAGTCCGCTGGCTGGCTCACCCGCACCGCCCTGTGCGTGGAGGTCCGCGATCCCCAGCGCGCCAACGGACCCCGGGCCGAGGCCGAGCACGGGGGGCAGAGTGGTGTCCTCTACGTCTTCATGCCTCCCTTACCCTACCTGGAGGATTACCTGGAACTGCTGACGGCCATCGAGGCGACGGCCGCCGCCCAGGGCGTCAAGCTGATCTTGGAGGGTTATCCGCCCCCCCGCGACCCCCGGCTGCGGGTCTTGCAGGTCACCCCCGATCCCGGCGTCATCGAGGTCAACATTCACCCGGCCCACGACTGGGACGAGCTGCAAGACCATACCGAATTCCTCTACGAGGCCGCCCACCAGGCACGCCTGTCGACGGAGAAGTTCATGCTCGACGGCCGTCATACCGGGACCGGCGGCGGTAACCATTTCGTCCTGGGCGGCCCCACCCCCGCTGACAGCCCCTTCCTGCGCCGCCCGGACCTGCTCGCCAGCCTGCTGGGGTATTGGCACAACCACCCCGCCCTGAGTTATCTCTTCAGCGGCCTCTTCATTGGTCCCACCAGCCAGGCGCCACGCATTGACGAGGCACGCCAGGACCAGGTCTACGAGATCGAGATCGCCCTGGCCGAGCTGGAGCGCCAGCGGGATGGCCGGTCCGGCGCCGTCCCCCCCTGGCTGGTGGATCGCGCCCTGCGCAACCTGCTCATCGACGCCAGCGGCAACACCCACCGCAGCGAGTTCTGCATCGACAAACTCTATTCCCCCGACGGGCCGGCGGGCCGCCTGGGCCTGCTGGAGCTGCGCGCCTTCGAGATGCCGCCCCACGCCCGCATGAGCCTGGCGCAGCAGCTCCTGCTGCGGGCGCTGATTGCCTGGTTCTGGCGCCAGCCGTACCGCGGCCCGGGCGCCACCCGGCTGACGCGCTGGGGCACCGGCCTGCACGACCGCTTTTTGCTGCCCACCTTCGTCCAGTACGACTTCGAGGATGTGATCGCCGAACTCAACCAGGCGGGCTTCGCCTTCGATCCGGCCTGGTTCGCCCCCCACTTCGAGTTCCGCTTCCCCCTCATCGGCGAGGTGGCGACCCGCGGCATCGGTCTCTGCTTGCGCGCCGCCCTGGAACCCTGGCACGTCATGGGGGAGGAAGGGGCCGCCGGCGCCACGGTGCGCTTCGTCGACTCCTCGCTGGAGCGCCTGGAGCTCAAGGTCAGCGGCCTGGACGACAACCGCTATGTCATCGCCGTCAACGGCGTCGTGGCCCCCTTGCACCCCAGCGGACGCGCCGGCGAGTTCGTCTGCGGCGTGCGTTACCGCGCCTGGCAGCCGCCCTCGGCCCTGCACCCGACCATCGGCGTCCAC
>SBFV01000099.1 GCA_006227775.1 Gammaproteobacteria bacterium
CGCCTTTACGCCGCCACGGATGCGGAGGTCCTGACCCCCGAGGCCATCCACCTCCAGCTCCAGGCTTCCGGGGTCGAGGCCTTGCTCGACGACACCAACGAGGCACGTCCGGAACTGGCGGTGCGGCTCAAGCGCGCCCTGATCCGTGCCCGGGGGCCCAATCAGCAGGCCTACCTGGAGTCCATCCTCCGCCACGACATCAACTTTGGCGTCGGCCCCGCCGGCACCGGCAAGACCTACCTGGCCGTCGCCTGCGCCGTGGACGCCCTGGAAACGGACCGGGTGCGGCGCCTGCTACTGGTGCGTCCGGCGGTGGAGGCCGGGGAGCGCCTGGGTTTCCTCCCCGGCGACCTGGCGCAGAAGATCGACCCCTATCTGCGCCCCCTCTATGACGCCCTCTACGAGATGCTCGGCTTCGAGAAGGTCAGCCGCCTCATCGAGCGCCATGTCATCGAGGTGGCCCCCCTGGCTTACATGCGCGGCCGCACCCTCAACGACGCCTTCATCATCCTCGACGAGGCCCAGAACACCACCCCGGAGCAGATGAAGATGTTCCTCACCCGCATCGGCTTCGGCTCGACGGCGGTGATCACCGGCGACGTCACCCAGGTGGATCTGCCGCGGGGCCAGACCTCCGGCCTCCGCCAGGCGGTGGAGGTGCTGCGCCACGTGGAGGGTATCAGCTTCACCTTCTTCAATGCCCGCGACGTGGTGCGTCATGCCCTGGTGCAGCGCATCGTCAACGCCTACGAGGCCTTTGACAAGGGGCTGCCGACGGAATGAGGTGGCGCGCGGAGATCGTGCCTGGGGCGTGCAAGCTCTCTAGCCCTCGGTCATGAGGGCTCTCGCTACAGTTCCGGTTGATGAAGGCACCCTGGGGGTGCTGCCGTCCAAAAGCGGTGTCTTGCGCGCTGATGGCTCTGCGATGAGATCACGCCTGTGAAATTGAAGCTGTATCTGCAACGGGCCTCGACCGCCGGTTGCCTCCCCACCAAGACGGACCTGAAGCCGTGGGCACTGGCTGCGCTCGCGGGACTGAAAGGGGCTAGCAATCAGCCGGCCGGCAACAAAGTGGTTGACCAGAAAGTGGCGCTTAGCCTGCGTCTGGTCGATGAGGCCGAGTCCGCTGACCTCAACCAGCGCTACCGGAGCAAGCCGGGGCCGACCAACGTCCTCTCCTTCCCCTTCGAGCCTCCGCCCGGTACACGGGGGCGGAAGTATCTGGGTGATCTGGCCATCTGCGCCCCGGTGGTGGCGCGCGAGGCGGTGGAGCAAGGCAAGGCCCTGGAGGCCCACTGGGCGCATCTGGTGGTGCATGGGGTCCTGCATCTCCTGGGCTACGACCACCTGGAGGAGCCCGAAGCCCAGGCGATGGAGGCCCTGGAGACACGCATCCTCGGTGAACTGGGATTTCCGCCCCCTTATGAAGACGGAGGGGTAGATGAAGGCAAGAGGGAAGATGTAGACGGAAGGGAAAGGGTAGACGGCGGGGAAGATGACGGGAAGATGATGACGAAAGCGAAGTTGGTGGTGGAAGCGAAGATGGTGGCGAAGGGCGGAGCGTTTGATGACTGATCCCTGCCCTTCGCCTTCGCGGGGGAGGCAGGTCCCCGCCCGGGAGATCCTACCCCTGGTGGAGATTCCGGCCATCGCGCCGGTCCTGGCCTTGGTGGGGGTTTTGGCCTTTGCGTCGGTCCTGTTCTTGGTCTCCTGGCCGGCTTGGGCGACGGTGCCCCTGACCGGGGAATTTCGGGCGACCCAGGCTTGCCCCCTTTTCCGCTCCATCCGCAAAGGCACCCAGGTGGAGGGCACCCGGCTCGTGCCCGGTCAGGCTTATCCCCTCTTGGGCAAGAACCGGGAGGAGGCGACTCATGTCCTGATCCGTGTCCCTGGCCTGGAAGCGGTCGATATCTGGGTGGAGGTGGGGTGCGGCGATCTCAGTGTCCCAGGACAGGGCACGGAAGACCCAGCACCAGCCCAGGCGCCGGCGGCGACTGGTTCCGCCCTGGCACCCGGCGATTTCGTCCTGGCCGCCACCTGGCATCCCGCCTTCTGCGAGATCCAGAGCACTAAACCCGAGTGCGCGCCCACCGCGAATCATTCCGCCCCCAGGTCCAACTCGGATCGCTTCGGTGTTGGGCCTATCCCGCCTCGCTCCGATGCAGCGCCTACCCCGGAGCGGTCAGTTCCTGCGCCTGTTCAGGGACAGCCCGTCAAAGGGCAAGGTTTCGCTCTCCATGGCCTCTGGCCTCAGCCCCGGGAGCGGGCCTTTTGCCGGGTGCCAGCCGGCGAACGCGCCCATGCCGAAGAAGGTCGCTGGTCGCGGCTGCCAGCCCTCGAGCTGAGCGCCGCCACCCGCCAGCGGTTGTCGGTCCTCATGCCGGGGGTGGCATCCCACCTGGACCGCTATCAATGGAGTAAGCACGGTAGTTGTCAGGATGCTCCCCCGGAGGACTATTTTCGCGCCGCCCTCGATGTGCTGGAACAGCTCAATGCCTCCGCCGTGACCGGGCTCTTTGCCGACCGTGTGGGCGAACGGCTGCGGATCGGGGAAATTCGCACCGCCTTCGACCGCGCCTTTGGGCCAGGTGCCGGGCAGCGGGTGGGTCTCAGCTGTCGCGAGGACCTGATCGTCGAATTACGGCTGAGCCTGCGGGGCCAGCCCGGGGCGGCCCCGCTGGGTGATCTCCTGCGCGCGGCGCCGGTGCAAGCATCAGGCTGTGAGGGGGGCTATGTCGACGCCCCAGGGCATGACCCCCGCTGAAGCGGTGGCGGTGCCACTCATCCATTCTTCAGTGTGCGTCGCGATCAGGGAACGTCTGGTGTGGGAGGGTCGGGTGGCGTCTAACGGGGGTGTGCCAGGAGGGATGCTGGCGGCAAGCTACAGGGACGTATTCACGGCGCCCCCCCCAG
>SBFV01000460.1 GCA_006227775.1 Gammaproteobacteria bacterium
ATGATGCTGTCGTAGCGGTTGGGATCCTCGGCCTTGCCGTAGCCGAAGATACCGGAGCCGGAGACGAAGGTGTCGGCGCCAGCGGCCTTGATCTGGGCGATGTTGTCGGCCTTGACCCCGCCATCGATCTCCAGACGGATATCGAGTCCGGCGTCGTCGATCAGCTTGCGCACCGCCCGCAGCTTGTCGAGGGCGGAGGGGATGAAGCTCTGGCCACCGAAACCGGGGTTAACCGACATGAGCAGGATCATGTCGCACTTGTCCAGAACGTAATCCAGATAGCTCAGGGGCGTGGCTGGATTGAACACCAGGCCGGACTTGCAGCCCTCGTTGCGGATGAGCTGGAGCGTGCGATCGACGTGCTCGCTGGCCTCGGGGTGGAAGGTGATATAGGTGGCGCCGGCCTTGGCGAAGTCGGGAACGATCCGATCCACCGGCTTGACCATCAGGTGAACGTCGATGGGCGCGGTGACGCCGTGCTTGCGCAGGGCCTCGCATACCAGGGGCCCGATGGTCAGGTTGGGCACATAGTGGTTGTCCATGACATCGAAGTGGACGATGTCGGCGCCGGCGGCCAGAACCTTGTCCACCTCCTCGCCCAGCTTGGCGAAGTCCGCGGACAGGATGGAAGGTGCGATCAGATCAGTGGCCATGATGGTCTCTCCCCTCTGTGCCGGTACAGCCTGGCAGGGCCACCGGACCTGTTGTCGTTAAGGTAAACACTCTAACCGAAGCCCCGGGGATTTTCATCCGCCAGACCCCCCGACCCAACCCGTAGCCGACTGATTCAGGATCTTGAGAGGGATGCCCAGTGCGGTTGCCCGGAGCGCGGTGGCGGGGAGATGCATGCCGGCCTCACCCCTTGCGGGCCGCCATGATGCGTTCGTAAGCCTGGCGGATCTCGTGGGTCTTTTGGGTGGCGAGTTTCATCATCTCCTCCGGCAGCCCCTTGGACACCAGTTTGTCGGGGTGATGCTGGCTCAGGAGACGGCGATAGGCCCGTTTGATCTCCGCTTCGTCCGCCTGGGGGCTGACGCCCAGCAGTCCATAGGCCTGCTCCAGGGTCGGGCCCTGGGGTTCCGCTTGACGCCAGCCCGCACCGGCACCGCCAGGTCCAGCTCCTGCCCCGGCGCCAACCCCACCTTGTGCGTACTCCCACTGCATCCGCGCCAGATGCTCCAGGCGGCTGAAGATGAATTCCGGGATCCCCAACTTGTCGCGGATGCGCTGCAGAATGTGGCGCTCCGCGGGAGCGGCCAGCCCATCGGCGTAGGCCGCCTGAATCTGGATCTCGATGAACATCTGCAGCAGGGTGGCGCGGCGATGACATTCACGTCGGAACTGGTCCAGCACCCCGTCCAGGTCGAAGTCCTCCCCCTTGCCTTGGTTGAAGAGGGCGATGGCGGCGGCGCGGGTCTCCGGCGTGAGATCCATGCGCCGGATCACCGCCTCGGCCAGGGCAATCTCCTGGGGGGAGACCCGCCCGTCGGCCTTGGCCATGTGTCCCAGGACTGAAAAGGTAGCGGTGAAAAAGGCGGTCTGGACCCGTTCCCGATCGCCGGGGCCCGCCTCACTGTCCTCCGATGACTGGAAGGAAGCTATGCCCTTGTCCAGCTTGTGCCCGACCACGCCCCCCAGGAGTGCCCCGATGGGCCCTCCCAGCATGAAGCCCAGGGCCCCGCCGACTACCTTGCCCCACCATGCCATATGTCGTATCTCCGCGCCTGATGCCCAGCGAGCTTTCGCCGCCCGTTATGCCCATCGTAAATCAATTCGTCTATCACCATGGGTTTTGCCGGGTGGGGGGAGGCCTGGCGGGGGGCGCCGTGAATACATCCCAGTGGGCTTGGCGCCAGCATCCCTGCTGGCGATACTCCCACCAGACGCCCCACCATCCTCCCAAGACCTGGCGACCTGGCGACCTGGCGACCTGGCGACCTGGCGACCGAGCATGCAGCAAAATAACTACTTACCGTGCAAGTATTCCTCGTCCCGGAAAGAGTAGACCCATTGGGGCCGGAAGGCCACGAGCACCGCCATCACCCAGCCGTTGACGATGGCCTCCGGCAGGAACATCAAGGGAAAGAAGGGCAGGAAGCTCTGATCCAGTTGGGCGAAACTGTAGGCCCCCACCGCCACCAGCAGCCCCGTGACCAGATAGCCGGTGGTGATGCCAACAAAGCCGGCGGTGAGGAAACCGTTGACCAACACATAGACGAAGAAGTGGCGGGGCAGATAGGCGCGGATCAGGATCAGCAAGACCTGCGTCAGGCTGATGGGGACGACCCCGCCGATGAAGGCGTTGACCGCGAAGGATTCCCAACCGGTGCCGGTATTGAGGCAAACCCCCAGCAGGGCGAGGCTGGCGCCGATGACCGCGAGAGACCAGCCGAACATGAGGGTAAGGGTAGTCAGCCCCAGCAAGTGAAAACTGAGCCCGGGCTTGACCAGGACCTGGCCATGCCAGAGCAGCACCAGCACCAGGACGCTCCCCAGGAAGACGTGGATCAGCCCGGCGGCGTGGAAGTGGCGCCAGGGGGCCAGGCGTAGGGCATAGGCCAACGCCAGGACATAGAATCCCAGGATCACGCCGTTGAGGGAGGATGGCAGGAGGCCGCTGTCGATGACCATGGCCGGGCTCCGGTGACAGGATTGACGAAAACCCCGCCTTTGCGTGAGGTTGGCTTACGGGCAGCCTTTGCCGCCCGCGGGTGGACACGATGGGGACTGGGTATCTCAGCCGCGCATGACAAGGCGACCCTTGATCGACCTTGCCCGCGGACTCGCTTCGAGTCGCTTCAGCCCAGCGCCGTTATTTCAATTTATCAGCATCAGTGCTATTTTCCAATCACATCAGGCAATTATTGCGCCACCAGCGCGGGAGGACCCCATGCAACAACGCCCTTTAGGTAA
>SBFV01000080.1 GCA_006227775.1 Gammaproteobacteria bacterium
GCCCGGCTGACCCTCCAGCAGTTCCGCAACGTGGATGTCGGCATGCCGCCGGAGTCTTATCCCTACGCCCGCCTGCCCCAGCTCGAGGTGAACCTGGCCCCCTGGCGTCACGAGTCCGGGCTGCAACTCAAGCTACCCAGCCAGTACAACTACTTCGATCACGATGCCAAGGTCCATGGCGGCCGTGCCACCATTCAGCCCAGCCTCTCCTGGCCCTTGCGCCGCACCTACGGCCAACTGATCCCCAGCCTCAATTTCTGGGGGGCCGCCTATGGCTTGCAGGACACCGCCCCTGGCCAACCCGAGGACCCCAGCTACGTCATTCCCAGTTTCAATCTGGACGGCGAGCTGATCTTCGAGCGCGATTCCGAATGGTTCGGTCAGCCGGTCCTCCACACCTTGGAGCCCCGGCTGTACTACCTCTACACCCCCTACCGGGACCAGTCCGAGATCCCCGTCTTTGACACCACCGACCTGAGCTTCAGTTACGGCACCCTGTTCCTGCCCAATCGCTTCGCCGGCTACGACCGGGTGGGGGACGCCAACCTGTTGACCCTGGGGCTCAGCACCCGCCTCCTCCAGGCCAATACCGGCAAGGAGCTGCTGCGCGCCAGCCTGGGCAAACCGATCTACTTCGAAACGCCCCGGGTCTGGCTGTCCCCCGATCCCGAGGCCCGCCAGCAATCGGAGGCCCTGGTGGGGGAAGTCGCCGCGGCCTTGCTGCCGGACCTGACGGGCCGCACGACCCTGCGCTGGGACCCGAATCCGGAAGACGAGCAGGATGCCCTGGAAAAACTGGTCGTTGAACTCCGTTACCGCTCCCCCCAACGGCATCTCCTGAACCTGGCCTACCGCTGGGACGTGGGGGAGACCGAGGCTACCCGCTACCGCGATCTGGACTTCGCGGCGAGCTGGCCCATCAACCCCGAATTGAATCTGGTCGGACGTTGGTATTATTCCCTGTACAACGAGAAGGTGAACGAGACCTTCGCCGGCGTCTCTTACGGCAAGTGCTGCTGGAAGCTATACCTGCTTGGCCGCCACATCAACAATCAGCCGGGCACCGACGGGGAGACCAGCGTCATGGTCCAGCTCGAACTGGCCGGACTGGCCAAACTCGGCGACAAGATCGACCAATATCTGGAGCGTGGAATCTATGGGTATACCGAGGAATAAGACCGGGGCCGGCCTGCCTTCCCCTCTTCCCGGTCTGACCATCCCCCGACCGGGAGCGAAGCCCCCGGCCCGGTGGCTCTCCCCCCTGCTGTCGCTCATGCTGGTCGTGGCCCCCTGGTCGACCTGGGGGGCAAACGTCCAGGAGCTGGACTCCATCGTGGCCGTTATCAACAAGGACGTTATCGTCCGCAGCGAACTGGAGCGGGAAATCACCCTGGCCCTGCCACAACTACGCGAGCGGGGCGCTGACCTGCCCTCCCGGGCGGAGCTCGAACGACAGGTTTTGGACCGGATGATCGACAAGCGCCTGCAACTCCAGGAGGCGGCTCGGCTCGGGATCAAGGTCGAGGATGGCGCCCTGACCCAGGCCATGACCGGTATCGCCGAACGCAACAATTTGACCCTGGAGGAATTGCAGACCGCTTTAGTAGCCAGCGGCATCCGCTTCGAGGATTTTCGGGAGGACACCCGCGCCCAGATCATCATGAGTCAGCTCCAGGCGCGGGAAGTAATCAAGAATATCCAGGTCACCGATCCAGAGGTCAAGCGCTTTCTCGCCCGGGAAGCGGACAGCCTCATCGAGCGCACTGATGTCCGCCTCTCCCACATTCTCATCGCCGTTCCCGAGACGGCCAGTCCCGAGGAGGTGGAGCAGGCCCGGCAACGGGCCCAGGCCCTGGTGACCAAACTCCGCGCTGGGGCCGACTTCGCCCAGTTGGCCCGCGCCGAATCCCAGGGTCAGCAGATCCAGCAGACCCAGGAGGGCGGCGATCTCGGCTGGTTCCCCCTCGGCGATGTCCCCTCCCTGGCGCAGGAACCGGCCCGCACCCTGAACAAGGGCGAGGTCAGCAATCCCCTGCGCAGCCCCAGCGGCTTCCATATCATCAAGGTGACCGACATCAAGGGTTCGGGGCCTGCGGTCATCACCCAGACCAAGGCCCGGCACATTCTCATCCGCACCAACGAGGTAGTGTCCGACGACGATGCCCGGGTCCGCCTGGAGCAACTGCGGATGCGCCTGACCGGTGGTGACGACTTCGCCAATCTAGCCCGGGCCAACTCCGACGACACCGGCTCGGCCCTCAAGGGCGGGGATCTGGGCTGGCTCAGCCCGGGCGACACCGTGCCCCAGTTCGAGGCCATGATGAACGAACTGGCCCCCAACCAGATCAGCCAGCCCTTCAAATCCAGCTTTGGCTGGCACATCGTCCAGGTGACTGAACGCCGTACCCAGGACACCACCGAGGAGCTCATGGCCCTTAAGGCCAAGCAGAAGCTCAAGGAGCGCAAGGCGGACGAGGCGGTCAAACAGTGGCTGCACAAGCTGAGGGACGAGGCCTACATCGAGGACCGCCTGGCCAAGGCCTCATCCGCGCAGGGGTGAGGCTCGAGTTGCCGCTCCGCCCCCTCGACCCAGGCAGCGTTGGCCATCGTCGGCTGGCTCTGGCATGACCGCCCCCGCCCCCCCGCCCCGACTGGCCTTGACACCAGGAGAGCCGGCCGGCATCGGTCCAGATTTGTGCGTCCTGATCGCTCAGGACGTCTTTCCCGCCCAACTGATCGCCGTCGCCGATCCCGCATTGCTTCAGGATCGCGCCCGGATATTGGGACTGCCCCTGGAACTGCTCCCTTACGATCCCGCCGCCCCGCGCCGGACCCACCGCCCCGGCGCCCTGCAAGTCCTCGCCCAGCCCCTGGCCCAAGCCGCCGCCCCCGGCCGGCTGGATCCGCGCAA
>SBFV01000397.1 GCA_006227775.1 Gammaproteobacteria bacterium
CTCTACACCATCATGTCGACCTGGCTGGCGAGTCCGATCCTGGCGGCCGTTTTCAGCGCCCTGCTCTACAAGACCCTGGTCTGGACCCTCGGCAAGGCCAAGCTGCATCTCCTGCGTCTGGACAGCTATACCCGCATCGGTCTGGTCATCGCCGGCGCCTTTGGCTCCTACACCCTGGGGGCCAACAATATCGGTAATGTCATGGGCGTCTTCGTCGGCTCCTCCCCCTTCACGGACTTCACCGTGGCGGGCATGACCGTCACCTCCGTGCAGCAACTCTTCCTGGTGGGGGCCATCGCCATCGCCGTGGGCGTCGCCACCTATTCCAAGGGGGTGATGATGACCGTGGGTGACGACATCATGCCCCTGTCACCCGTGGCGGCCTGGGTGGTGGTCATTTCCCAGTCCATCGTGCTGTTCCTCTTCTCTTCCATCGCCTTGGAGCATTTTCTGGCCAGCCATAGCCTCCCGACCATACCCCTCATCCCGGTATCCAGTTCCCAGGCCGTGGTGGGGGCCGTCATCGGGATCGGCCTCCTCCATGGTGGCAAGGGCATCCGCTGGAAACCTATCGGTAACATCGTTTCCGGCTGGGTGACCACCCCCATCATCTCTTCCCTCATCTGTTTCGTCATGCTCTTCTTTCTGCAGAACGTCTTCAATCAGACGGTCTATCACGAGGTGCGCTATCAGTTGAGCGAGCCAGTGCTGGCTCACCTGCAACGGGAGGGGATTCCGGTGGCGGAGTTGGCGCCCCTCAAGGGTCGGGAGATCGTGGGTGGTCAAAGGTTCCAGAATCGGCTCCGGGAAGTGGTGCGACTCCCCAATGGGCAGGAGGACAAGGTCGTTGCCGCCGCCGTGATCCACGACATCCGTATCGATCCGGCCAAGTTCCCCAAGCTGGACCGGGCCTATCTCTCCCCGGAACAGGTCAAGGCCCTGGAACAACTGCAAGGGCGGGACTTCAAGCACCGTTGGCAGCTTTACGATGCCCTGGCGAGCCTGACGCCGGACTGGAAGAAGCTGGAAGACACCAAGATCAACAAACCCTTCAATAAAAAACTGGCCCAGCAACTCGACTACATCTATGGTTACTTCGAGTTGGCCCCACCCGAGCCGACCAAGAGTTAGTCGCGGCCTCCCAGTGAGCGAAAGTCCCGACCCGCCCCGCGCGCGGTCGGGACTCATCAAGTCAGTCGTTCGAGAAACCCATGACCCATCCACCCCTGTCCGTCCTCGACGGGGTACCGGGCAAGTGCCTGACCCTCGCGGCGGCAACTCGGTCCACCGCGATCAGCCACCTGGCCCCCACCGATCCATCCCCAACGGGGACTCCATTCCCAACGGGGACCATCCGGCGCAGTGCGCCGCGCTGGCTTATCTATGCGGGGATTGCCCCGTTCACGCTACTCCTGGCGCCAGGTGTGCTGTTGGCCACCGAAAGCGGCTACCAGCCCACCAGCATCGAGTTCTGTACCCCGATAGAGTTCATCCTCTTTGCCGCGACCCTGCTCGGCGTCGCCCTGTTGCACAACCATACCCTGGCCGTCGCCCTGACCGGCCTGGCGACCATCACCGCCTTCAAATTTGTCTTCACCGGCTTCGCCACCGGCCCGGGATGGGAGGGATTCCTGACCCATCTCAGCCACGAGTGGGTCATGCTCATCAACCTGCTCGGTCTCCTCACGGGTTTCGCCCTGCTGGCCCGGCACTTCGAAGGCAGCCGCATCCCCGAGATCCTGCCGCGCTTCCTTCCCGGCGGCTGGCTGGGCGGCTTCGTCCTCCTCGCCATCATCTTCGTCCTCTCGAGTTTCCTCGACAACATCGCCGCCGCCCTCATCGGCGGTACCATTGCCGCCGTGGTATTCCACTATCGCGTCCATATCGGCTTCCTGGCCGCCATCGTCGCCGCCTCCAATGCCGGCGGGTCCGGCAGCGTGGTCGGCGACACCACCACTACCATGATGTGGATCTCCGGCGTCGCCCCAAGCGACGTTATTCACGCCTACGTCGCCGCCTTTACCGCCCTGGTGATCTTCGGCATCCCCGCCGCTATCCAGCAACAGCGCTTACAACCCGTCATCCGCGATGTCCCCGCCAGCACCCGGGTCGACTGGACGCGGGTCGGCATCGTCGCCCTCATCCTGCTCGTCGCCGTCGGGACAAACGTCCTGGTCAATCTTCACCTGAAGGAACGGGCGGATCAGTTTCCCTTCCTCGGCGTGGCGGTGTGGTTCGTCCTCCTCGCCACCCAAGGCATTCGCAAGCCGGAGTGGAGCCTGCTCCCGGAAACCCTCAAGGGCAGCGTCTTCCTTCTTTCCCTGGTTCTGTGCGCCTCCATGATGCCGGTGGAACGGTTGCCACCCGCCTCCTGGTATTCCGCCATGACCTTGGGCTTCGTCTCCGCCGTCTTCGACAACATCCCCCTCACCGCCCTGGCCCTCAAGCAAGGCGGCTTCGACTGGGGCATGCTTGCCTATGCCGTGGGCTTCGGCGGCTCCATGATCTGGTTCGGCAGCTCCGCCGGCGTCGCCCTCTCCAACCTCTACCCCCAGGCCAAGTCGGTAGGCGCCTGGCTGACCAGTGGCTGGCATGTTACCCTGGCTTACGTCATCGGCTTCCTGGTTCTGCTGTTGACCTTGGGCTGGCAACCCCACCAACCCCAGAAACCGGCGCTGGACGACCCTCTCCCGGGTCATGCCAGTCTGACCCGCCCATCCACTCCCCTGGCGGCCGGGCCCCTGGGCTTGGCCCTTGAGGGTTGCGCGACATGAAAATTCTCTTACCCGTGGACGGCTCCCTCTACTCCCAAAAGGCCGTCAGGTTTTTGCTACGCCTCCTGCCAGAGCGTGACCTGCCCGAGATCCACCTGCTTCATGTCCGTCCTCCCGTTGAGGCCTGGGAGGTGT
>SBFV01000424.1 GCA_006227775.1 Gammaproteobacteria bacterium
TGGAGGCGCTCCACCTCGGCCCGAGAGCCCAGGATCACGGGCACGCGCTGATGCAGGTCCTCGGGCTGGAGGTCCAGGATGCGCTCCGGGCCCGTGATCGACAAGCCACCGGCCTGCTCGACGATCAGGGACATGGGATTGGCTTCGTAGAGCAGACGCAGCTTGCCGGCCTCGCCCTTGGCCTTCATCTTGCTATCGATGGGATACATGAAGACCCCGCCCCGGGTGAGGATACGGTGCACCTCGGCGACCATGGAGGCGATCCAGCGCATGTTGAAGTCCTCGCCGCGGGGGCCCTCCTTGCCCGCTAGGCATTCGTCCACGTAGCGGCGCACCGGCGGCTCCCAAAAGCGCATGTTGGAGACGTTGACGGCGAACTCCCGGGTCTCCTCGGGGATGCGGATATTGGGATGGGTGAGGATGAACTCGCCGATGTTCTGGTCCAGGGTAAAGCCGTTGACGCCATTGCCGGTGGTCAGGACCATCATGGTCGAGGGCCCATAGATAGCGTAGCCGGCGGCGACCTGCCGGGTGCCGGGTTGCAGGAAGGCCTGCTTGCTGGGCTCGGCGCTCTCGCCGGGGCAGCGCAGGATGGAGAAGATGGTGCCCACCGAGACGTTGACGTCGATATTGGATGAGCCGTCCAGGGGATCGAAGGTCAGCAGGTACTTGCCGCGGGGATAGGCGGCGGGGATGGGATAGATGTCGTCCATCTCCTCGGAGGCCATGGCCGCCAGGTGACCCGCCCACTCGTTGGACTTGATGAAGATGTCGTTGGAGAGCACGTCCAGCTTTTTCTGGGTCTCGCCCTGGACGTTCTCGCTGCCGGCGCTACCCAGGATGCCCACCAAGGCGCCGTGGTTCACCAGGTTGGAGATGACCTTGCAGGCGGTCACCACGTCGTTGAGGAGAGAAGTGAAATCGCCCGTGGCGCCGCTGACCCGGCGCTGTTCCTCGATGATGAATTGGGTGATGGTGGTACCGTTGTGCATATCCTGCTCCCAAATGTGACATCCCCCAGGCCGGGGTGCGGGCTATATTAGCGAATATTGATAATTAGCTCATCCTGATAATGGATACCTTGCTCGACATCCTGACCTTTCGGCGCTTCCTGGCCCCGCATGCCCTGCCCTTCATGTATTACCTGGGCGCCCTGGGGGTACCCTTCGCCACCTGGGGACTGCTGATTTGGCTGCGTCGGCATTACGGCCACCTGGACCAGGCCCTCCAGACCGGTGGCGTGTTAGCCCGACGCCACACCCGACGGCGGGACCGGGTGCTGTTCCTGCTCCTGTTCCTGGCCGCCTTTTTGTTCATGGAATTGGTGTGGCGCCTCTTCTTCGAGTACCTGATCGCCTTCCTGCAGATGCGCGAGGCCCTGCTGTTGCTGCAAGAAGGCCGCATCGGTACCTGAGCCGTGCAGCGGCTGGCCCGTCGCTGACAGGGACCACAGTGAATCCGGGTTCGCCAATAGCCATCCCGACACTGAAGGGGCAAAATAGCCGTGGATAGGGTCTCAGCCTCACAGTTTTCGCTCGGCCGGAGAGGAATGGGGTGTCCGCGGTGGCTGTGGACCGCGGGGAGGCGAGCATGAAACCGGCCTCGATCCGTTCAGCTCACCCCAAGCCGCACGCCGCGATCCGCCAGGCTTCTCGATGGCCATGGATCGATGGGTGATGTCCGTAAACCACCAGCAGGATAACCCAGGGCACCTCCATGCCTGACGCCACCGCCCTCGCCCCCCCCGCTTCCCTCCTCGTCGACCCTTACGGCCGGCATGTCACCTACCTGCGCCTGTCGGTGACGGATCGCTGCGACTTTCGCTGCGTCTATTGCATGGACCCGGACCAGCGCTTCGCCCGCCGTGACCAGACCCTGAGCACCGCGGAGTTGCTGGCGATCACGCGTGTGTTCGTCAGCCTGGGGGTGCGCAAGGTGCGGCTCACCGGCGGGGAGCCCCTGGTGCGCCCGGATCTGAACGAACTGCTGCACGCCATCCACGCCCTCCCGGGCTTGGAGGAACTGGTCCTGACCACCAACGGCTCCCAGCTCGCCGCCCGGGCCACGGACCTGCGCGCCGCCGGGGTGCGTCGCATCAACATCAGCCTGGACAGCCTGCGCCCGGAACGCTTCCGCGAGCTGACCCGCCATGGCGATCTGGGCCAGGTCCTGGCCGGTATCGACGCCGCCCTGGCCGCCGGCTTCGAGCGTATCAAGCTCAACACCCTCATCCTCGGCGAGCGCAATGGCGACGAGATCCTCGACCTGGTGCGCTTTGCCCTGGCCAAGGGCATCAACCTCAGCTTCATCGAGGAAATGCCCGTGGGCGAGGTCGTCGATCGCCGCGCCACGGATTTCTACTCCAGCGAGCGCATCCGCGCCCTCATCAGCCCCCACTTTCCCCTCGTCCCCACCACCGAGACCACCGGCGGCCCGGCCCGCTACTACCGCATCCCCGGCAGCCCCACCCGGATCGGCTTCATCTCCCCCCACAGCCACAACTTCTGCGCCGACTGCAACCGGGTCCGGGTCACCGCCGAGGGCCAGTTGCTGCTGTGCCTGGGGCGGGCCGACTCCCTCGACCTGCGGGCTATCCTCCGCCGCCATCCCGGCGAGGACGAGCGCCTCCGCGTCGCCATCATTGACGCCATGCGCATGAAACCCGCCGGACACCGTTTCGAGATCGGGGTGCCGGCCCTGGTCGGGCGGCGGATGAACCTCACCGGGGGCTGAGGACGCCCGTCAACCTCGGGGTCGGGATTCCCTCGCCATCCTCCCTCACCGGCTTTCCCCGCACCCCCACCTCAATACCATCGGCACGCTGGGGGCTATCCCCCCTCGCCGCGCCTACAACCCGTAAGCCTGCCGCAACCGCAGTTGCATTTTGCGCG
>SBFV01000132.1 GCA_006227775.1 Gammaproteobacteria bacterium
ACACCGCCTTCGTGGAAGGGGTCCGCCGCTTCGTCATGGACGTGCGCGAACTCGACATCGACCTGATCGACCGCATCAACCCCTTTGGCGCCGCCTACGCCATCCTCGCCAAGAGCATGAGCGAGGACAGCCTGAAACAGGTGCAGGCGATCATCGCCGCCAAGCGTCTGGCCCTGTCGCCGGAAGAGGCCAAGGAGCTGGCGATCCGCGCCTTCCGTTTCAAGCAGGAGCGGGGCCGGGTGCCCTCCGCCACCTCGCCGGATGCCTGGGAGCGGCGCATGGCCTTGGGCGCGGCGTCCTTCATGCGCTACAAGCAGGAAGGCCGTTATGACTGACATCGACCTGGAACAACTGGCGGATGAGTTGGCCGACTTCGCGCCTCCGCCGCCGGCGACGGGTCGCTCGCCCCGCGAGGAGCGCCTCATTGCCGGCTTCGAGGACATCCAGCGCTTTGTGGCCGCGCACGGCCACGCCCCCCGGCATGGGGCGGAGCACGACATCTTCGAGCGCCTCTATGCCGTGCGCCTGGACCGTCTGCGCGCCTTGCCCGACGGCCGGGCCTTGCTGGAACCGCTGGATCATCAGGGTTTGCTGAGGCCCCAGGCCCTTGAAACGGCCAGGGACCAGGAACTCGACGCGGACCTGCTGGCCTCCGCCCTGGCGGAGGTCGGGGAGATGGCGAACGGGAGTCTCACCCGGTTAGAGCATGTGCGCGCCAGCGCCGACAAGCGCGCGGCGGAAGACATCGCCAGCCGCCAGCCTTGCAAAGATTTTGCTCGCTTCGAGCCCCTGTTCGCCCAGGTGCAACGCGACCTGGCCAGCGGACTCCGGCGTGCCCGCCCCTTTGGCCAGAAGGCCGAGATCGAGGCGGGGCGCTTTTTCATCCTCGGCGGCCAGAAGGCCTATGTCGCCGAGATGGGGGAGCCGTTCACCCAGGAGTACGGGGATCGCGATGCCCGCCTGCGCGTCATCTTCGACAACGGTACCGAAAGCAACCTGCTCATGCGCTCCTTGCAGCGGGCGCTGACCAGGGACGCCGCCGGCCGGCGCATTACCGAACCCAGCCCAGGCCCCCTGTTCGACGGTATCGCCGAGGAAGGGGATACCGCCAGCGGCACCATCTATGTCCTGCGCAGTCACTCTGACTTGCCCCTGATCGCCGCCAACCGCGAGCTGATCCACAAGATCGGCGTCACCGGCCTGGATGTCGAGCGGCGCCTGGCCAACGCCCGGCTCGATCCGACCTTCCTGCTGGCGGAGGTCGAGGTGGTCGCCACCTATGAGCTGTACAACATCCACCGCAGCAAGCTGGAAAACCTCATCCATCGCATCTTCGCCCCGGCGCGCCTGGAGATCACTATCAAGGATCGCTTCGGTAACCCCGTGGTGCCCCGCGAATGGTTCCTGGTGCCCCTGCATGTGATCGACCAGGCGGTGGCGAAGATCCGGGATGGGAGCATCACCCGCTACTGCTATGACCCGGCCAGCGCGGCGCTGGTTGAGCAAGTAGGTGACGCTCGGGCCGCGGGCCGCGGGTAGCGGGCAGCGGGAAGTAAAAAGATGCCAGTGCCTTGGCAATGACGCAGACCCGGCGCGGTATGGATGCGGGCGAATGAGGGTAATGAGTTACCCCTTAGTGAGGGTAATAATGAGGGTAATAAGAGCCGACAAGGAAAAAGGCGCGACAGTTAACGCCAGCACAGCCCCTTCTCAATGAGGCATGCCTGATGACCTATCCCGCGACTCAGCCCAAGCTGTCGGTTGACGACTATCTCGCCAGCGAAGATGGTGGCGATTGCCGTCACGAATTCATCAATGGGCAGATCTATGCGATGACCGGGGCGAGTCGCGCCCATGGTTTGATCACGCTGAATATCGCCACCCAGCTTCGGCCCCGATTGCGCGGCACCTCATGCCAGCTCTTCGCCAATGACATGAAGGTGCGCCTGCGGATCGCCGGGCAGGAGATTTTCTATTATCCCGATCTGCTCCTGACCTGCGATCCGAGTGACCGCGAGACCTATTACTGCACCGCGCCCTGTCTGCTCATCGAGGTGCTCTCCGACTCGACCGAGCACATCGACCGCAGAGAAAAGCTCCTTTCCTATCAGACTCTTCCCAGCCTGGAGGCCTATTGGATCGCCGCTCAGCAGGAACGGTGCCTGGAGGTCTTTCGGCGCTGTCAGCAGTGGGGCAGGGAGGTGATCGTCAGTGGCAGCGTGGCCCTGGACTGTCTCGGTGGGGAGTTGTCCCTCGATGCGATTTACGAGGATGTCCTCAACGCCCCATGAACCGACACCTTGTCTAAGGGCCATCAAGACCGGGGTGTTCAGGCCCGGGGCTGATGGCGCCGCCGTTCCCGGAGCATGAACAAATAAAGCCCCTCCACCTTGGCCCGTGCCCAGGGGGTCGTGTCCTTCCGGTAAGCCTGCGTGAATTCCAGCGGCCGATCCGGTACGGTGTGAGCCCCGCGTACGGGGTGAAGCCCCGGCCGCGCACGGGTGGAGTCGGCGCCGGCCAGGAGGGCGAAACGGCCGGTAGCGGCCGGCATTGCGGAGGGGTGATCGTTGGCGGCGGACACCCGGCCCGCTGGCCAGCGGCCCCGGCTGGGGTCCCGGGATCTTGAGGACCTGGCAAGGGGAAGGCCACCGGCGGCCCGGGCCGGTGGTGGCGGCCTCAATCCGGGGCGGGCTCCGCCCCGGCGCGGTCACGCGCCGCCAGGGTCGCGGTGTAGTTCCACGGCATCCAGGCGGCCGGGTCGAGGCCGCCCACCTGCCCGACGAACTGCGCCAGCTCAGCGTCCGTGCCTTCCGCCCCAAGGAAGGCCGGGTCCCCACCCTGGAAGAGCAGGAACGCGACTACATCCTCTGGGTGCTGGAGGAGGCCAACG
>SBFV01000047.1 GCA_006227775.1 Gammaproteobacteria bacterium
GCCTTGGCGATCTCGCCGAAGTGGGTATGGACCCGCCGGCCCGCATGGTCGAAGACGACCGTGAAAGGTAGCCCCTGGAGGCGGTTGCCCAGGCGGCGGGACATTTCCACCGCATCGCCGCCACCGATGAGGACCTCGTAGCCGACCGGAGACTGGGCCAGGTAATCCGTCACCGCCCTCGGGGTGTCGATGGCGATGCCCACCACCTTGAGCTCCTCGCTGGCCCCCTGATAGGCGTCGAGGAGGAGCGTGTCTCGCTGGCAGGGCTGACACCAGCTTGCCCAGAAATGCAGCACCACGACCTTGCCGAGCCAGTCGGAACTGGCGACCTCCACCCCCTCCGGATTCGGCAGGCTGAACCCCGGCAATTGCTGGAGCCGATCGGTGGGCGCCGGCTTGAAATCCGGTAACCGTAGGCTAGGGGCCTTGGTGTCCCCCAGCCAGGGCTGGCCGAAGATCGCGATCAGGATACTGATGAGCCCCGCCAGCAGGGTCGCCAGTATGGCCTTACCGACCTTCAAGGGGCCAGATTCCGCAGATGCGCGGCGAATTCCGCGGCGGGCATGAAGCCGACGACGCGATGACCCCGGCTCTCCTCCCCCTGGGGGTCGAAGAAGAGCATGGCCGGCGGGCCGGGGATGCCGAAGCGTCCCTGCATCAGGGCCTGATCCTCCTCGTCGTTGGCGGTGACATCGGCCTTCAGCAGCACGAAGCGGCTCATCGCGGCGGCGACGGCGGGATCGGAAAAGGTGTAACGCTCCATCTCCTTACAGGAGACGCACCAGTCGGCATAGAAGTCCAGGAGCACCGGGCGACCAGCAGCCTGGGCCGCGGCCAGTTCCCGTTCCAGCCCCGCCGTGCCCTTGATGGACTTAAACTGGACCGCCTGTGAGCCCCCGGCGGCGCCCAGGGCCGGTAGCAGACCACGCAGTGGCTGCAAGGTATCCTTGCCGCCCGCCGCGGCGCCCACCAGCATCAGGGCGCCATAGACCAGCAGGACCAGCCCCAGGCCTTTCCACAGACGACGCCAGCCGCTGGCGTCAGGGGTTAGATGACTCAGGGCACCCATGTAGACGGCCGAACAGATCAGCAGGCCGCCCCAGAGCAGCAAGGCGACGGCGGGTGGCAGCAACCGCTCCAACAGCAGGATGGCCACCCCCAGCAGGGCGACGCCGAAGACCGCCTTGACCGACTCCATCCAGGCCCCCGCGCGGGGCAGTAGTTTGCCCGCCGAGGTACCGATGGCCAGCAGGGGGGCGCCCATGCCCAGACCCATGGCGAAGAGGGCGGCGAAACCGAGAACGGCATCCCCCGTCTGGCTGATGAAAATCAGGGCTCCCGCCAGGGGCGGGGCGACGCAGGGGCCGACGATCAGGGCCGAGAGGGCACCCATGATGGCGACACCGACCAGATGTCCTCCCTGCTGGCGCTGACTGAAGGTGGCGATGCGGCTTTGCAGACTGGATGGCAGTTGAAGGTCGTAGAAGCCGAACATGGACAGGGCCAGGGCGGCGAAGACCAGGGCGAAAAAGGTCAGGATCCAGGGGTCCTGGAAGGCCGCCTGGAGGTTGGCGCCCCCCAGGCCCGCCAACAGGCCGGCGAGGGCATAGGTCAGGGACATCGCCAGGACGTAGGTCAGGGACATCCAGAAGGCCTTGCGGGTGGAAATCCCCGGGCCATGGCCAGCGATGATCCCCGAGAGGATGGGGATCATGGGAAAGACGCAGGGGGTCAGGGCAAGCAGCAGGCCAAAGCCAAAAAAGAGGCCCAGGACCGCCATGAGGCCGCCACTGGCCAGGGTGGCGGCGATGCGATCCTGCTCGCTCTGGACGGGAGCCGAAACGGCCGCGGTAGCGGGTGTCGCCACGGCCACGGCCTTCGCCTCGGTCATGGCCTTCGCCGGGGCCGAGGTCCGCGTCGCGTCCGGGGAATCCGGGGAAAGGGGGGGGAGTTTCAGGTCCACCCGCAGCCGTTGAGGGGGATAACAGACCCCGATGTCGGCGCAACCCTGATAACTGGCGGTCAGGGCCAGGTCCACTTCTCCCGCCCCCCTTCCCAGCAGGGGTACCTCAACGGCGATGGCATCCCGGTACAGATAGACCTCCCCCAGGCTGCCATCCGGACGCACCGCATCCGGTACCCGTTCCGCCTCCGGCCAGGAGAAATCGCCCAGGGCGACCCCGGACGGCCCCTCCAGTCTCAGGGATAGTTTATCCCGGTAGAGGAAGGTCCCGGGGGCGATGGTCCAGTGGAGGCGCAGGCGATCGGGGGCCAGGACCTCGGCGCGGAAACGGAAGGCATCCTCCGCCGGCAGCAAGGTCTGCTCATCGCCTGGGTCATTCAGGCCCAGGGATTGCGCCAGCCCGGTGCGCTCTTGGGAGGGCGAAGTCTTATCCGCGGCCGGCGCCAGGTCCGCCGCGGTGCCTGGCTTGGAGGTAGGCTTCAGCGCCGCGGGGGGCTCGAGGGCGAAGGTGGCGGCGGGGTTGGGGGCGACGGCAAGATCGGGACTGATGGCGGGCCCGGTGGGAAGGGGGGGCAAGGCGATGGCGAGGGTCTGGCGGTGGGGGGGGTAACAGAAACCGGCGTCGGCGCAGCCCTGGGAAGAGACTTCCAGTTTGAACCTATCGCCACTCCCGGCGGCTCGCTCGACGGGCAGCCAGATCTCCACCTCACCCCGCAGGATCTTGACCTCGCCAAAGAATTCATCGTGCCGGGAATCGCCCGCTGGGATGTCCGCCTGGCCGGTACGGATGCCCTCGGTGAGGCTGCGAAAGCGGAACTTGTCCCGGTAAAGGTAATAGCCCGGCGCCACCGACCAGTTCAGGACTACCTGACCCGGTCCCTCGGCCTCCGCCGCCAGGGGAAAAGCCTGTTCCGGCGGCAG
>SBFV01000283.1 GCA_006227775.1 Gammaproteobacteria bacterium
TCGCGGATGGCCCAGACCACCAGGGACTGGCCGCGGCGCATATCGCCGGCGGTGAAGACCCGGGGCACGGAGGTGTGGTAAGCCTGGGTGCCCTCGGTAGGGGCAAGGACGTTGCCACGGCCGTCGAGCTCGACCCGCAGGCTGGCGAGGAGGCCCTCGCGCATCGGGTGGACGAAGCCCATGGCCAGCAGGACCAGATCAGCCTTCAATTCGAACTCCGAACCTGGCTCCTCGGTCATGCGCCAGGCGCCGGTCGCGTCCCGGGTCCACTCCACCCGGACGCAGGCGATGGCCCTCACCCGGCCCTGACCGTCGTCGAGGAAGGCTTTGGTCGCCACCGACCACATCCGCTCGCACCCCTCCTCCTGGGAGCTGGAGGTGCGCAGCCGGTTAGGCCAATGGGGCCAGGTCAGGGCCTTGTCCTCCTTTTCCGGCGGGCGAGGCAGGATCTCGAGCTGGGTGATGGCGGCGGCGCCGTGGCGGTTGGAGGTGCCGATGCAATCTGAACCGGTGTCACCGCCGCCGATCACCACCACCCGCTGGCCCGCCGCGGAAATCAGCTCATTGCGGTCGCCGGCCACCCAGCGGTTCTGCGGTTGGAGGAAATCCAGGGCGAAGTGGATGCCGGCCAGGTCGCGCCCGGGGATGGCCAGGTCGCGGGGCTGCTCGGCGCCGCCGGCGAGGACCAAGGCGTCGAAGTCGTCCAGCAGGCGGCTGACGGGCAGGTCGCGGCCGACGTGGGTCTGGGTGTGGAAGGCTACCCCCTCGGCGTGCATCTGGGCGATGCGCCGGTCGATGTGGAATTTCTCCAGCTTGAAGTCAGGGATGCCGTAGCGCAGCAGGCCGCCGATGCGGTCGGCCTTCTCATAGACGTGAACCTTGTGCCCGACGCGGGCCAGTTGCTGGGCGCAGGCCAGGCCGGCGGGGCCGGAGCCGACGACGGCCACGCGCCGGCCGCTGCGGTGCTCCGGAATCTGGGGTTGGAGCCAGCCTTCCTCCCAGGCGCGGTCGACGATGGCGCACTCGATGGTCTTGATGGTGACCGGGCGGTCGTCGATGTTCAGGGTGCAGGCGGCCTCGCAGGGGGCGGGGCAGATACGCCCGGTGAATTCCGGGAAGTTGTTGGTGGCGTGGAGTACCTCGCTGGCGCGCTGCCAGTCGCCGCGGTAGACCAGGTCGTTCCAGTCCGGGATCAGGTTGTTGACCGGACAGCCCTGGTGGCAGAAGGGAATGCCGCAGTCCATGCAGCGCGCCCCCTGCTGGCGGACATCCCCCTCGCTCAGGGGGATGACGAATTCCTGGTAATGCTGGATGCGGTCCGCGACCGGGGCGTAGGCCCGCTCCTGGCGGGCGTATTCCATGAAGCCAGTGGTCTTGCCCATGATCGGTGCTCCTCCTAGGCGGCCAGGGCCTGGGCGGCCTGGGCTTGTTCGGCGTACAACTGGGTGAGGGCCCGGCGGTAGTCCACCGGCATGACCTTGACGAACCGGGGCAGCAGTTCAGCCCACTGGTCCAGGACCCGCTGGGCTACCGGGCTGGCGGTGGCGTCGCGGTGGCGGGCGACGAGCTGGCGCAGGCGGATGGCATCGAAGCGGGTCAGGTCGTGACTGACATCCACCCGACCGTGGGCCGCCAGATCGCCGCCCTGGTGGTAGCGCGCCTCCAGGGCCTCGTCCTCGGGGGGGATGGGTTCCAGTTCCACCATGGCCTGGTTGCAGCGTTTGGCGAAGTCGCCGGCCTCGTCGAGGACGTAGGCGATGCCGCCGCTCATGCCGGCGGCGAAGTTCCGCCCGGTGGGGCCGAGGCAGACGACCAGGCCGCCGGTCATGTACTCGCAGCCATGGTCCCCTACCCCCTCGACCACCGCCGTGGCGCCGGAGTTGCGCACGGCGAAGCGCTCGCCAGCGACGCCGCGGAAAAAGCACTCGCCGGCGATGGCCCCGTAGAGGGCGGTGTTGCCGATGATGATGTTGTCCTCCGCCCGCGCCATCCCGGTGACCGCCGGCGGCCGGACGATGATCCGCCCCCCGGAGAGGCCCTTGCCGACGTAGTCGTTGGCCTCGCCCTCCAGGTCCAGGGTCACCCCTCGGGCCAGCCAGGCGCCCAGGGACTGGCCGGCGGTGCCCCGCGCCCGCAGGTGGATGCAGTCCTCCGGCAGGCCGGCGTGGCCGTAGCGTTCCGCCACCCGGCCGGAGAGCATGGCCCCCAGGCTGCGGTGGTGGTTGCGCACCGCGATGTCGATCTGGACGGGCTCGCCCCGTTCCAGGGCCGGGGCGGCCTGGCGGATGAGTTCGTGGTCCAGGGCCCGCGCTAGGCCATGATCCTGGGGCTCGCACTGATGGGTGGCGACGACCTCCCCCGGGGCCACGGCCACCGCCGCCGGGTGCAGCAGGCGGGAGAAGTCCAGGCCCTTGGCCTTCCAGTGGCTGATGGCGCGGCGCACGTCGATCAGGTCGGCACGGCCGATCAGCTCGTCGAAGCGGCGCACCCCCAGGCGCGCCATGAGCTGGCGCACCTCCTCGGCGACGAAGAAGAAGTAGTTGATCAGGTGCTCGGGCTGGCCGGTGAAGCGGCGGCGCAGTTCCGGGTCCTGGGTGGCGACCCCCACGGGGCAGGTGTTGAGGTGGCACTTGCGCATCATGATGCAGCCGGCCACGATCAGCGGGGCGGTGGCGAAGCCGAACTCGTCGGCCCCCAACAGGGCGCCCACCACCACGTCGCGGCCGGTACGCAGGCCGCCATCGACCTGGACGGCGATGCGCCCCCGCAGCCGGTTCAGCACCAGGGTCTGATGGGTCTCCGCCAGGCCGATCTCCCAGGGGGAGCCGGCGTGCTTGATCGAGGTCAGGGGCGAGGCGCCGGTGCCGCCCTCGTAGCCGGAGATGGTGACATGGTCGGCATGGGCCTTGGCCACCCCGGCGGCGACGGTGCCCACCCCCACCTCGGACACCAGCTTGACCGAGATGCGCGCCCGGGGATTGACGTTCTTCAGGTCATGGATGAGCTGGGCCAGGTCCTCGATCGAGTAGATGTCGTGATGGGGCGGCGGGGAGATGAGGCCCACCCCCGGGGTAGAGTGACGCACCCGGGCGATCTGGGCGCTGACCTTGTGGCCAGGGAGCTGGCCGCCCTCGCCAGGCTTGGCGCCCTGGGCCATCTTGATCTGGATGTCGTCGGCGTTGACCAGGTACTCGGTGGTGACGCCGAAGCGCCCCGAGGCGACCTGCTTGATCGCCGAGCGCTGGGGGTTCATGGAACCGTCGGGGAGGGGCTGGAAGCGCTCCGGCTCCTCGCCGCCCTCGCCGGTGTTGGATTTGCCCCCCAGGCGGTTCATGGCCACGGCCAGGGTGGTGTGGGCCTCCTGGGAGATGGAGCCGAAGGACATGGCCCCGGTGGCGAAGCGCTTGACGATCTCCTGGGCCGGCTCAACCTCCGCCAGGGGCACCGGGTGGCGGTCCAGGGCCAGCTCGAACAGGCCGCGCAGGGTCAGCAGGCGCTCATTCTGCTCGTTGATGGCGCGGGCGAAGTCCGCATACGTTTTCCCGTCGTTGGCCCGGCTGGCATGCTGAAGCTGGGCGATGGTGTCGGGGGTCCAGGCGTGGGCCTCGCCGCGAACGCGAAAGGCGTAGTCGCCGCCCACGTCCAAGGCGTTTTCATAGAGGGGATTGGCGCCGAAGGCGTCGGCGTGCCAGCGCACCGCCTCCTCGGCGATCTCCCGCAGGCCCACGCCCTCGATGCGGCTGGCGGTGCCGGTGAAGTAGTCGGCGACGAAGTCGCCGGACAGGCCGACGGCGTCGAAGATCTGGGCGCCGCAGTAGGACTGGTAGGTGGAGATGCCCATCTTGGACATCACCTTGAGCAGGCCCTTCTTCACCGCCTTGATGAAGCGCCCATGCAGCTCGGCCTCACTCAGGCGCTCCGGCAGCTTGGGCCGCAGGGCGGAGAGGGTATCGAAGGCCAGGTAAGGGTTGATGGCCTCGGCGCCATAGCCCGCCAGCACGGCGAAGTGGTGCACCTCCCGCGCCGCCCCGGTCTCGATCACCAGGCCGGAGGCGGTGCGCAGGCCCATGCGTACCAGGTGGTGATGGACCGCGGCCACCGCCAGCAGGGCGGGGATGGGCAGGTGATCAGCGTCCACCCCCCGGTCGGACAGCACCAGGATGTTGAAGCCATCGCGCACCGCCTTTTCCGCCGCGGCGCACAGCAGGGCCAGGGCCGGCTTCATGCCCGCCGCCCCCTGGGCGACGGGGTAGCAGATGCTCAGGGTCTTGGTGCGGAAGGCGCCGCCGGTGTGGTCCTCGATGTGACGGATGCGCGCCAGGTCGGTGTTGGTGAGGATGGGGTGGTCCACCTCCAGGCGCAGGTGACGGCCGCCGTCGTCGATCCCCAGCAGGTTGGGCCGGGGGCCGATGAGGGACACCAGGGACATCACCAGCTCCTCGCGGATGGGATCGATGGGCGGGTTGGTGACCTGGGCGAAGTTCTGCTGGAAGTAGTTGAACAGCGGCTTGGGCTGGTTGGACAGGATGGCGATGGGGTTGTCCGCCCCCATGGAGCCCACCGCCTCCTCGCCGGTGGTGGCCATGGGGGTCATGAGGAACTTGATGTCCTCCTGGGTGTAACCGAAGGCCTGCTGGCGGTCGAGCAGGGTCTTGGGCCCCGCGGCCATGGGGCCGATGTCCGGCGGCAGCTCGCGCAGGCGGATCTGGGTGCGGTCGAGCCAGTCCTGGTAGGGCCGGGCCCCGGCCAGTGCGGCCTTGAGCTCGGCATCGTCAATGATGCGCCCCGCTTCCAGGTCGATGAGGAACATCTTGCCCGGTTGCAGGCGCCACTTGCGCAGGATGCGCTCCTCCGGGATGTCGAGGACGCCCATCTCGGAGGCCATGACCACCAGGTCGTCGTCGGTGATCAGATAACGCGCCGGACGCAGGCCATTGCGGTCCAGGGTGGCGCCGATCTGGCGGCCATCGGTGAAAGCGACGGCGGCGGGGCCGTCCCAGGGCTCCATCAGGGCAGCGTGGTATTCGTAGAAGGCGCGGCGCCGGTCATCCATCAGCGGATTGCCGGCCCAGGCCTCGGGGATGAGCATCATCATGGCGTGGGCCAGGGAGTAGCCGCCCATGACCAGCAGCTCCAGGGCATTGTCGAAGCAGGCGGAGTCGGACTGGCCCTCGGGGATCAGAGGCCAGATTTTGTCTAGGTCCGGGCCGATCAGCGCGGAGGCCATGCCGTGGCGGCGGGCGGCCATCCAATTGAGATTGCCGCGCAGGGTGTTGATCTCGCCGTTGTGGGCGATCATGCGGAAGGGGTGGGCCAGGTTCCAGGTGGGGAAGGTATTGGTGGAGAAACGCTGGTGAACCAGGGCCAGGGCGGAGGTGAACAGGGGGTGATGCAGGTCGGGGTAGTAGGCGCCGACCTGATCGGCGAGGAACATGCCCTTGTACACCAGAGTACGGGTGGACAGGGAGGCGACGTAGAAGCTGGACTGGGGCAGACCAGCAAAGCGGATGGCGTTGTCCATCTGCTTGCGGGTGACGAAGAGGTTGCGCTCGAAGGCATCCTCGTCGGGGTGTTTGTCCCCCGCGGCGATGAAGAGTTGGGTGACCACGGGCTCGGTGGGCCGGACGCTCGCGCTGAGGATGCTCGAATCCACCGGGACCTCGCGCCAGCCGAGGACACGATCGCCGCCGGTGGCGACCTGGCGCTCGATGACGGCGCGCACCTCGGGGTGGCGGGCGCGGTCCTGAGGCAGGAAGAGCATGCCGACCGCGTACTGGCCCGGGGGTGGCAGATCGAAATCGAGCTGGGCGCGGAAGAAGGCGTCCGGAATCTGTACCAGGATCCCCGCGCCGTCGCCGGCGCGCGGATCGGCCCCTACGGCCCCACGGTGGGTGAGGCGGACCAGGATCTCCAGGCCCTGCTCGACGATACGCCGGCTCTTGACGTTCTTGATGTTGCAGACGAAGCCGACACCGCAGGCATCATGCTCATGGGCGGGATCATAGAGACCCTGGGCGGGAGGGAGGGCGTTAAGGCTCATCGCTGACCTCGTGAGAACCTGAAAGCGTGTGGGCGGTCACCAAAGCAGGGGTGTGGCGTTTCTTCGGGGCTTGGGGATATATGCTAATTACATGCCAACTGGAGTCCTGGCCCGACAGACGGGTTATGGACTCCGCTCGGCAAAGGCTTCGGCCTCCCATCCCGATCCGGCCCTGACCAGGGGAAGCTCTCTGGAAGATCAGCCAGTTGCATTGACGGCCACCAAGCCCGGTCATCAGGGAATCCGAAGGGGCATTCACCAACCGGAAGACGGAGGGATGGCCCGGGTGCCCGGCCACGCCTTCGGCATCCCTCATATCTCAAACTAGAAAATAAGGCCATGCCCGCTCTCGGTGCAAAGATTCATCCGGTTGCACCATAAAGGTGCGGTTAGGCCTGATTCGACGCGATTCCGCGGCACTGCCAACCCTCTAAGTTTAATAGCAAGGTCCAAAATGGGGCAAAAAGCCACCCTGAGCCTTGATCCCCGGGCTAGTGGCGGCTAACCTTACCCGCCCGTTAATTTTACCTTTCCATACATCGCGGCGTGCTTGTCATCGGCAAGCAAGCGGACCGCGACCTCGCCGAAGTACGATCCAGTCATGAAAATCGGTGTCCCAAAAGAGACTTGCGCCGGGGAGACCCGTGTCGCCTCCACCCCCGAGGTGGTCAAGAAGCTGGTCAAGTCCGGCTTCCAGGTCCTGGTCGAGGCCGGTGCCGGCATCGCCTCCCACTATCCCGACCGTCAGTATAGCGAGGCCGGCGCCGCTATCGTCGACCGCGCCACCGCCTTCGCCGTCGATATCCTGCTCAAGGTCCGCAAGCCGGACGCCGACGATGTCGCCGCCATGAGGACGGGGGGCATCTATGTGGGCTTTGTCGAGACCTGTGGCGAGGACGAGATCATCGGCGCCATGGTCACTAAGGACATCCGCGTCATGGCGGTGGAGCGCATTCCGCGCATCTCCCGTGCTCAGTCCATGGACGCCCTCTCCTCCCAGAGCAACATCGCCGGTTACCGGGCCGTTATCGAGGCCGCCGCCCACTACGGGCGCTTCATGCCCATGATGATGACCTCCGCCGGCTCCGCCAAGCCCGCCCGCCTGGTGGTGCTCGGCGCTGGCGTCGCTGGCCTCCAGGCCATCGCCACCGCCCGCCGTCTGGGCTGCGAGGTCTGGGGCTACGACGTCCGGCCGGAGACCAAGGAGCAGATCCAGTCCCTGGGCGCCAAGGCCATCGAGCTGGACATCGGCGAGAGTGGCTCCGGCAGCGGCGGCTACGCCAAGGAACTCTCCGACGAGGCCAAGGGCCGTCAGCAGGCCGCCCTGGCCGACGAGCTGGCCAAGGCCCACATTATCATCTCCACCGCCCTCATCCCCTGCCGCCCGGCGCCAATCCTCATCACCCCCGAGGTGGTGGGCCGCATGCGCCCGGGGTCGGTGATCGTCGACCTGGCGGCGGCCAACGGTGGCAACTGCCCCCTGACCGAAAAGGACCAGGTAGTGGAGAAGCAAGGCGTGATCCTGGTGGGCCATACCAACTTCCCGGCCCTGGTCCCGGCGGACGCGAGCGCCTTCTACGCCCGCAACCTGTCGAACCTGCTCGACATCATGGTGGACAAATCCCCGGACGGCCCGGTCCTCAAGGACCTCGACCAGGACGAGATCACCCAGGCCATGCGCGTCGGCGTCTGACCGCGACCACCCCACGAATATCACCCGGAGTCACCCGATGTCCGAGACCCTTCTCGCCCTCTATGTCTTCGTACTGGCCTGTTTCATCGGCTATTACGTCATCTGGGGCGTTACGCCCTCCCTCCACACCCCCCTGGTGGCCCTGACCAACGCCATCTCCGGCATCGTCATCGTCGGCGCCCTGCTGGTGACCGGCCTGAAGAGCGCCGGGACCACCGCCGAGCTCATGGGCTTCGTCGCCGTGCTGCTGGCCTCCATCAACGTCTTCGGTGGCTTCCTGGTGACCCACCGGATGCTGTCCATGTTCAAGAAGAAGGGAAAGTAAGGAGACGCCCATGGAACTCTCGGTCAACCACCAGGCCCTGGCCTATCTGGTCTCGGCCATCCTCTTCATCTTCGCCCTTAAGGGGCTGACCCATCCCTCCACCGCCCGGCGCGGCAATCTGTATGGCATGATCGGCATGGCCATCGCCATCGGCGCCACCCTCATGGGGGCGGAGGTCCAGTCCTACGGCTTCATCATCGCCG
>SBFV01000380.1 GCA_006227775.1 Gammaproteobacteria bacterium
GGTGCGCTGGCGGGCGTCTTCCTGCTTCTGTTCAATCTCCAGGCGTTTTTCCTTGGCTTCCAGCCAGGTGGTGTAGTTGCCCTCGTAAGGGATGCCGTGGCCTCGGTCCAGTTCCAGGATCCAGCCGGCGACGTTGTCGAGGAAGTAGCGATCGTGGGTGACGGCGACCACGGTGCCGGGGTATTCGTGCAGGAAGCGCTCCAGCCAGGCCACGGACTCGGCGTCCAGGTGGTTGGTGGGCTCGTCGAGGAGCAGCATGTCGGGCTTGGACAGCAGCAGCCGGCACAGGGCGACGCGGCGGCGCTCGCCGCCGGACAGGGTGCTGACGTCGGCCTCCCAGGGCGGCAGGCGCAGGGCCTCGGCCGCCACCTCCAGGGTACGCTCCAGGTTGTGGCCGTCGCTGGCCTCGATGAGGTTCTCCAGCGCCGCCTGCTCCTTGGCCAGGGCATCGAAGTCGGCGTCCGGCTCGGCATAGGCGGCATAGACGGCGTCCAGGCGCTCCAGGGCGGCCTTGATGTGGCCCAAGGCCTCCTCGACGTTGCCGCGCACGTCCTTGGCTGGGTCGAGCTGGGGTTCCTGGGGCAGGTAACCGACCTGGATGCCGGGCTGGGGCCGGGCCTCGCCCTCGATCTCGGTGTCGATGCCGGCCATGATGCGCAGCAGGGTGGACTTGCCCGAGCCGTTGAGGCCGAGCACGCCGATCTTGGCGCCGGGAAAGAAGGACAGGGAGATGTCGCGTAGGATGAAGCGCTTGGGCGGCACCACCTTGCCGACCCGGTTCATGGTAAAAATGTACTGCGCCATGGTGAGGGAGTCTGGTACTCGTCGGAGGTGATAGGTATAAACTTGGCATCATTATTTCATAAACCTCATCACCAGGCCGGGCCAGACCTGGCCGATGGGCCACGGGGTCGCCATCGCACCCCCACTGGCCTGACTGTCACCCCGCACCACGACGGGACCAGGGCTGACGACATGACCTCCGCCACCCTAACCGGAACCGCGACCCCGGCTGCAACCGCGACCCTGACCCCGACGGCCGCCGCGGCCATAGCCGCGACCCCCATCCTTGGCCCCATTCCCGTGATCGGCTTCGTCGCCCCCAGCGGTACCGGCAAGACCACCCTGCTGCGCCAACTGGTGCCGCTCCTGCGCCAGCGGGGGCTTGCCATCGGCTATCTCAAACACACGCATCATCGCGTCGAGGTCGACAAGCCTGGCAAGGACAGCTACGAGATCCGGGCGGCGGGCGCCAGCCAGGTGCTCCTCGCCTCGGGGGAGCGCTGGGTTATGCAAAGCGCCCCCCTCCGGCCGGGGCCCGATCCCGATCTGGGCGAGATGCTGGCCCGATTCGACCCGGCCCTGGTGGATCTCATCCTGGTGGAGGGCTTCAAGGGCAGTGACTATCCCAAGCTGGAGGTCCATCGCACCGCCCTGGAGAAGCCTTATCTTTATCCCCAGGACCCCGCTATCCGGGCCTTGATTACGGATGGTCCACCGCCCTTTGGCGCTCACCCCCCCCTGCTCCCGCTGGCAAGTCCGGCGGCGATCGCGGATTTCATCCTGGCGCTTGCGGGCCGCGGCAATCCCCATCCCGCCAAGGCGAGTCCCTCATCGCCATGAGGTCTCAACCCTAGGGTTCCTTTTCCGCCGTGAGATAGGCGATCCAGCCGGCTTCCGGCTCCCCTTCCTCCACGGGCACGAAGCGCCCGTCCGGCTCGCCGTTCTCGTCCCATCCCTGCCAGTAGCAGATGACGCGACCGAAGCCCGCCTCGGCCAGTAATTCGCGGATCTCCGGCAGGGACCAGAGGCGCCAGTCATAGGTAAAGGCCCGCTCCAGGCGGGAGCCGTCGCTGAAGCTGAAATGGATGTGGCACAGCAAACGGCCGCTAATGGGATCGAACTGGGCCTGATCCCAGGTATAGGTAAAGGGACCATCCTCCCCCTGAACCACCCGGTCTTCCACCGTGACCCGGTAAGAGTCATAACCGCCGTAGGCATCCAGGAAAAAGACCCCGTCCGGCTTGAGGGCGTCGCGGACCCGCTGGAAGTAGCGCAGCATGGCGCCCTTTTCCTTCAGCAGCCAGTAACTGAAGTTCAAGGCGCAGACGATGTCCTGACCGCCATTATCCACCGCGAGCACGTCACTCAGGCACAGGTCCAGGCGCTTGGCCTGACCTTCATCGAGGCGGGCCAGGTTGTGCGCCCGTGCCCAATCCAGCACCGAGGCGTCGATGTCGATGCCGATCGCCCGGTTGGTTTTGCGGCGACGCACCCATTCGCAGGAGAGGACCGCCGTGCCGCAAAAGTCCTCCCGCAGGCGCCTGGCGCTCTTGCAGCGCAATGCCCGGTAGGTACGGTCGATGAAATCGATCTCCGCGGCGGGTGACTGCACCGCTTGCTCGTAAAGCCGGTGACGATCGGCGAGCTCGGCGAGGGTAGGAGGGGGAGCGGTGGTGGTCATAGGCGGCTGGGACTGGGCATGGGGGACATCAGCGGTTGCCTATGTACCACAGCGTTACCCCCTCGGCGACAGAGCTGGGGGGATGTCGCCGGGTGCTTCCTGGCTGCGTCTGGTTTTTGCCTGGATTGCCTGGATTGCCTGGATTGCCTGGATTGCCTGGATTGCCTGGATTGCCTGGATTGCCTGGATTGCCTGGGCCGCGGCCGAGAAATAGTTGCTTGCATGCGTGGATTCCCTTATCTTTCGCCGCTCCCACCGGCAAGGAACGGTTTTTGAGCGGCCCCGCCGCCCCAGCCGGGTGGTTCCCTTGGAGAGGTGTCCGAGTGGCTTAAGGAGCACGCCTGGAAAGTGTGTATACGGAAACGTATCGAGGGTTCGAATCCCTCCCTCTCC
>SBFV01000049.1 GCA_006227775.1 Gammaproteobacteria bacterium
GTGCTGGTGGTGGACTCCATCCAGACCCTCAGTACCGACCTGCTGCCCTCCGCCCCGGGTTCCGTCTCCCAGGTGCGGGAAACGGCGGCGCAACTGGTGCGCTGGGCCAAGCAGAGCGGCACCTGCGTCTTTCTTATCGGCCATGTCACCAAGGAGGGCGCCCTGGCCGGCCCGCGGGTGCTGGAGCACATGGTCGACACCGTGCTCTACTTCGAGGGCGAACCCGGCAGCCCCTATCGCCTGGTGCGGGCAGTGAAGAATCGCTTCGGCGCCGTCAATGAGCTGGGCGTCTTCGCCATGACCGATCGCGGCCTCAAGGAGGTGCGCAACCCCTCCGCCATCTTCCTGTCCCGCCACGACCAGCCGGTGTCCGGCAGCCTGATCGTGGTCACCCGCGAGGGCACCCGGCCCCTGATGATCGAGGTTCAGGCCCTGGTGGACGAGAGCCCCCTGGCCAACCCGCGCCGCGTCGCCCTGGGGCTGGAACAGAACCGCCTGTCCATGCTGCTCGCCGTGCTGCACCGCCATGGCGGGGTGGCCATGTTCGACCGCGACGTCTTCGTCAACGTGGTGGGCGGGGTGCGCATCACCGAGACCGCCGCCGACCTGGCGGTGCTGCTGGCGGTCCTCTCCAGCTACCGCGACCGGCCCCTGGATCTGGAACTGGCGGTGTTCGGCGAGGTGGGCCTGAGCGGCGAGATCCGCCCCGTCCCCAACGGCCCGGACCGGCTGCGCGAGGCGGCCAAGCATGGCATCAAGCGCATCATCGCCCCCAAGGGCAATGTCCCCAAGGGCGGCGTCCAGGGTTTGGAGATCCAGGAGGTGCGCCATCTGCGGGAGGCGATCGATGGCGTCTAGCCCTTCGCGTACTGTTTGAAGATATACGCCTTCTCCTTGCCACTTAGCGGGCGGTGGTTGACCATCGACGGAGTCCGGCCTCTCTCATGAGAATCGCCGCTTCTCCTTGAGCCTTCAGGGGTAATGCAGAGCACCGCGGGGTCCTGGCATGGCGCCCGTCCGTCCTGACCGCAGGGTAACCAGGGCGTCTATACTGCGGCAACTCCAAGGATTATCTTGATATCTCGTTATTGCCCTCGGTAACCAATGCTTATCCTGCATGCTTTCTGGTCTCCGGACGCCACGACGGACTTCATCCAGTACGGGGCCTTCCGCCTCTGGGCCGAGACCCTGACGGTCGCGAGGCAAGGGCAAACCCAGGATGAGATCCCCCGCCATCCCTTCCAGCTCCCCGCCAAGGACTGGCCCGCTTTCTGGGGCAGCCTCGGCTTTACTGAGGCGTCTGGGGCTTTGGCCATGGCGCTGGAGACCCAGAGCCTGCTGCTGCCCAGCACCGCCGAGTCACCCCTGCCGTCGCCGGCCCTGGCGCGCTACTGGCCAGCGGACATCAACGTCGCCGAGGCAAGGCCGCGCCCCTGGCGGCTGGACTGCCTGCGCCTCGACCGCCCCATCCGGCAACTGAGCGACATCCATTTTCTGGCCTTCCAGCAGGGCGGGACGCTACAACCCGCGAGCGATTTCCTGTTCTGGTACTGGTTTACCCAGGAGATCAAACGGCTCCTGGTGCGTGACCAGTATCTGCCCGCCCTGGTGGTGCGGCAGCCGCCCCGGCCCAAGGGGGCGCGCAAGGATCCGCCCTTGGAGATCCTTGGCGGCTGGGAATGGGCCGGGGAGGCCTACGAGCAGCTCATTGCCCGGGCGGCGGAGCGCCAGCCACCCGCCGCGGTTCGCCCGCCCCTGGATGGCGCCAAGGGGCCAGCGAAGGGCGGCGAGTGGCCAGCGGGCTGGCCGGACGCGGAGAGCCACCTGCGCCACTGCGCCGAGGTCCTGCTCGATCAGATACCCCGCCAGTTGGCCTGGCCAGCGGTCTTCACCAAAAAGGTCACCGCCAGCCTCCTGGCGGCCGCCATCGCCCCGCGTCCAACCAACGCGCCCTGGATCGGCGTGGAACAGGTCCGCCACTGGCGTCAATGGCGCGGGCATCTGCGTGGGACCGAAGGGGAGGTCGCCTTCACCCTGGGCTTTCAACTCGAAGAGCCGCCGCTTGACGAATCGGGCGGAGCCAGATCCACCCCCGATGTTCTCGCTGGCGCCGCGGATAACGCGGCGGACCCGGGTGACGGCTGGACCCTCCACTTCATTGCCATCCCGCGGGACGACCCCTCCCGCCGCCTGCCCCTGGCCGACTACTGGGCGGCGGGTCCGGCGGAACGGCAGGACTGGCGCCGCCACCTGGGCCAGGATTTTGAGACCCACCTGCTGCTCAACCTGGGCCTCGCCGCCCGCATGGTCCCCAAGCTGTGGCAGGGTCTGGCCACCGCCGCGCCCCAGGGCCTGTCCTTGAGCCTCGACGAGGCCTTTGCCTTTCTCAAGGAATGGGCCTGGATTCTGGAAGACGCCGGTTACAAAATCATCATCCCCGCCTGGTGGACGCCCCAGGGCCGCCGGCGGGTCAGGATCCGCCTGCGCACCGCCCCCAGCCAGGCCAAACCCAGCGCGGTGGCTTCCGGCGAGGGCGGACTCAAGCTGAAGAACCTGGTCCAGTACCGCTATGAACTGGCCATCGGCGACGAGGTGGTCAGCCCCGAGGAATGGCGGCAACTGGTGGAGTCCAAGGCGCCCCTGGTGCGCTTCCGCGGCCAATGGGTGGAACTGGACCGCGACAAGATGCGGGAGATGCTCGCCTTCTGGCAACGCCACGGCCAGGAGACGCCGACGATGAGCGTCCAGGACCTGCTTCAGCGCACCGCCCTCGACGAGGATTTCGAGGTTGATCGCGACGACGCCCTGGCCGGGATGCTCAGGCGGCTACGCGGTGGCGGCCACCTGGAGCGCGT
>SBFV01000123.1 GCA_006227775.1 Gammaproteobacteria bacterium
GTAAGCGCTCCCTGGAGGCCGGCAAGGCACTGCTGACGGCGGGGGTCCGTAACGTCTTCCATGTGGATGAGGGGTTCGAAGGCGATCTCGATGAGCATCACCATCGCAGCACGGTCGGTGGCTGGCGTTTTCGGGGCTTGCCCTGGGAGCAGTGCTGAATACCCAGAACCGCGGTAGATCCACTCCCCAGCCCGCCCCCGGGGGGGCCGGGGCCCAAGATGGAGTAGAACCTATTCCTCCCGCTCCTCGAGCCAGGCCATCTGGATGGCCTCGAGGATCTTTTCGCCGGATCGGGCGGGGTCATCGTCGAAATCCGGCAATGCCAGTACCCAAGCTCGCAAATCGACGAAATTGACGTGGCGGGGATCGGCATCCGGATAGGTCTCGTCGAGGGCGATGGCGATATCCAGGGTATCCGTCCATTTGATGGCCATGGTGACTCCTCGGGTTCATGAACCCAGATCAATTGACGGTGAAAAGAAGGGTACAGCCCGGGGCGCGGACCGGGCTATCACCCCCGGCTAGTGGTGCTCGGATACCATGTTGATGGTGTACTTGGGGATCTCGATGACCAGATCCTCGTCCCCGACCTTGGCCTGACAACTGAGGCGTGACTCGGGTTCCAGCCCCCAGGCCTTGTCCAGCAAATCCTCCTCCACCTCGTCGGCTTCCGGCAGGGAATCGTAGCCCTCGCGGATGATGACATGACAGGTGGTACAGGCGCAGGACTTTTCACAAGCATGTTCGATCTCGATACCCGCAGCCAGGGCGGCATCGCAGATACTGACCCCCGGTTCAGCCTCGATGATGGCCCCCTCCGGGCAAATTTCCTCATGGGGCAGAAAAATCAGTTTGGTCATGATGCAAACTCCTCGACCTTGCGTCCCGCCATGGCACGCTGGATGCTGGCATTCATGCGCCGTTCCACATAGGAGGCGCAGGCATGTTCCAGGTCCGCGATGGCCGCCTTGATGGCTTCGGCGTTTTCTCCGGCTATCCGGTCCCGCAGGACCGTGAGAACCACCTCGATCTCCTTCCGCTCCGCCGGGGAGAGCAAGTCCGCGCCATCCTTCGCCAGGGCGGCGTTTAGGGCCTCGAGGGTACGCTGTCCTTCCACCTGTTGCTCGCGCAGACGACGGGACTCGAGATCCTCCCGGGAATGGCTCATGGAATCCCGCAGCATGGCCTCTATCTCACCATCCGACAGGCCATGGGAGGGTTTGACCTCGATCTGGGCTTGGACCCCGCTGGTCTGTTCCACCGCCGTCACGTTGAGCAGGCCATCCGCATCGACCTGGAAGGTGACTCGGATGCGGGCGGCGCCGGCAACCAGCGGGGGTATACCCCGCAGTTGGAAACGGGCTAGGGAGCGACAGTCCTTGACCAGATCGCGCTCCCCTTGCACCACATGCAAGGCCATGGCGATCTGGCCATCCTTGAAGGTGGTGAATTCCTGGGCCCGGGCCACGGGGATGGGGGTGTTGCGCGGGACGATGCGCTCGACCAGGCCACCCATGGTCTCAAGCCCCAGGGACAAGGGGATGACATCCAGCAGCAACATTTCCCCGTCCGGCTTGTTGCCGGCCAGGACATCGGCCTGGAGGGCGGCGCCGTAGGCCACCACCCGATCCGGGTCCAGATCCACCAGGGGGGAAAGGCCGAAGAACTCCGCCACCCGCTCGCGTACCCGGGGCACCCGGGTCGCGCCCCCCACCATGACCACGTCCTTGATCTCCCCGATCTTGAGCCCGGCGTCACGCAGGGCGCGGCGGCAGGCGGTAAGGGCCCGAGAGATCAGGGGGTCGACGAGGCCGTTAAAGGTGGCACGGTCGACGCCCCCCTCCCAATGGCGGCCGTCGGACAGGGCGATGCGCAGAGGAGCCCATTCCTGCTCCGTGAGCGCCTCCTTGGCGGAGCAGGCGTCACGGAGCAGCCCACGGAGGATGTGATGCTCCGCGTCGTCACCGATGCCGGCCTGGGCCATGATCCATTCGGCCAGGGCATGGTCCATGTCGTCACCGCCCAAGGCCGAGTCCCCACCGGTCGCCAGGACCTCGAAGACCCCCCGGCGCAGGCGCAGGATGGAGATGTCGAAGGTGCCACCTCCCAGATCGAAAACGGCATGTAGCCCGTCGGCGCCCCGATCGAGCCCATAGGCCACGGCGGCGGCGGTCGGCTCGTTGAGCAGGCGCAACACCTTGAGACCGGCCAGGCGGGCGGCATCCTTGGTGGCCTGACGCTGGGCGTCGTCAAAATAGGCCGGCACCGTGATGACCACGCCGGTGAGATCCCCACCGAGGCTCTCCTCGGCCCGCCGGGCGAGGGCGCGAAGGATCTCGGCGGAAACTTCGATGGGGCTGACGTCCCCGGCGCGGGTCCGGATGCGGGGCACCGCCGTATCGGTACGGACGAAGTCGTAGGGCAGGCGGGAACCAAGGCTTTTGACCTCGGCGATGCCGCGGCCAATGAGGCGTTTGGCGGAGGCCAGGGTATTCAGGGGGTCCAGGGCCGCCGCGGCCTTGGCCTCGTAACCGACGACCGGTCCCTCCTCCGTATAACGCACCACCGAAGGCAGCAGATGGCGACCCTCGGCATCGGGCAGGGTCGCCACCCGACCGCTGCGCACGGTGCCGATCAGGGAATTGGTGGTCCCCAAGTCGATGCCGGCGGCCAGGCGCTGCTGGTGGGGGGCGGCGGAACGGCCTGGCTCCGCGATCTGTAGCAATGCCATGCTCTCTCCCTAGGGTTGCGTGGAGAAGTCCATCAACCGCGCCCGGAGATGCCGATCCGCCGGAACAGGGACCCAAGACCAGCGCGCGCGGAAGGAGGTCATCAAGGATG
>SBFV01000441.1 GCA_006227775.1 Gammaproteobacteria bacterium
TGACTGGGATCGCCCTTGCCCACCCGCAGCAGGACCGGGATCTCGCCGCTCATATCGACCATGGTGGTAGGTTCGAAGCCACAGAAGCCGCCATCGATGATGAGGTCCACCTGAGAGCCGATCAGGTCGCGCATCTCGTAGGGGTCGGTCAGGGGCAGTTCGTCACCGGGGAGGATGAGGGTGGTGCTGAGGATGGGCTGGTCCAGGGAGCCCAGCAGTTCGCGGCAGATGGGGTTGTCGGGGACGCGGATGCCGATGGTCTTGCGCCGGGGGTGCATGAGGCGGCGCGGGACCTCCCGGGTGCCCTCGAAGACGAAGGTGTAGGGGCCAGGGGTCAGGGACTTGAGCAGCCGGAAGCCCTGGTTGTCGATCTTGGCGTAGGTCGTGATCTCGGACAGGTCGCGGCATACCAGCGTGAAGTTGTGTTTCTCATCCAGCTTGCGGATGCGGCGGATGCGCTCCATGGCCTCCTTGGCGCCGATCTGACAACCCAGGGCGTAGGAAGAGTCGGTGGGATAGACGATGACGCCTCCCTCCAGCAGAATGTCCACGGCGCGACGGATCAGCCGCGGTTGGGGGTTGTCGGGATGGATATCAAAAAATTGCGCCATGGTGCTCGCCGTCCGTCTTCAGATTTGGCCTAAGATTCGCCTACCAGTCCGCCCAGATGGGGATACAGCTTGCTGGGAGTTTCGGCAGGCGGCCCAGTTCCAGGTAGGGATGCTCGGGGCCGTGATAATCGCTGCCAGCGGAGGCGAGCAGGCCATGCTCCTGGGCGCGTTGGGCGCAGACGCAGGCCTCGTCGCGGCTGTGGCTGCCGGAGACCACCTCGAGGGCGACGCCCCCCAGTTCGCGGAATTCGCCAATCAGCTTGCGCATCTTGAAGCCGGTGAAGCCATAGCGGGCGGGGTGGGCGATGACCGCCTGGCCGCCCGCGGCGAGGATCCAGCCCAAGGCCTCCTCCAGGCTGGCCCAGTCGCCGCTGACATGACCGGGTTTGCCCTGGACCAGGTAATGTTTGAAGACGTCGCGGACGGTCGGGGCATAGCCGCGCCGGACCAGGAAGCGCGCGAAGTGGGTACGGCCGACGAAACGCTCGTCGCCGGAGATGGCCAGGGCACCGGCGTAGGCATCGGCGATGCCCTTGGCGGCCAGCCGGCGGCCGATCTCCTGGGCCCGCCAGCCCCGGAATTCGCGCAGGCGCAGCAGGCCGGCGTTAAGCCCAGGCGCGGCCGCATCGATGCCCAGACCGAGGATATGGATGGTTCGCCCACCCCAACTGACGGAGATCTCGACCCCGGGGATCAGGGTCAAGCCCCACTCGGCGGCCGCGCTCCGGGCCTCGGCCAAACCATCCAGGGTGTCGTGATCGGTGAGGGCCAAGACCTTGATCCCGACCCCCGCGGCACGAGCCACCAGTTCCGCGGGCCTGAGGGTGCCGTCGGAGGCCGTCGAGTGGGTATGAAGGTCATGCAGGCTGTTCACGCCGAGAATGTTACTCTATATGGCTAGCCGATAGCGCGCGAGGGAGTTCTCTGGCGCCATCTTCCCCGAGGGATTTCACCACTCTTCTGACTGATCAAGGCCGTTCCCCTGACTGATGAGAGGTATGCCTGGTGTCCTTCCGGCATACGTGAATCGCATCGTCCCGGGCTGCGCTAGGTCGCGGTCATCATTGCGAAGCCAGGGAACCCAGGGCCCCCTACCTATATCCAACATAAGATTTTTGTCCCCGCCGACTTGTTGTCCAACCCAATAACCCGATGAAACTCCTGCTCGACTTCTTCCCCATCCTGCTCTTTTTCATCGCTTACAAGCTGGCGGGCATCTATGTCGCCACGGCGGTGGCTATCGTCGCCGCCGCCCTCCAGGTCGGTTGGGGCTGGTGGCGTAGCCGGAAAGTCGAAAAGATGCATCTGGCGACCATGGGGCTGCTGGTGGTTTTCGGCGGCATGACCCTGGCTTTCCATGATCCCATTTTCGTGATGTGGAAGCCCACCTTGGTGAACTGGCTGTTTGCCCTGGTCTTTCTGGGCAGTCATTTCATTGGCGGCAGGACGCTGATCGAGCGCACCATGTCTCATGCCATCGATCTCCCCTCCGCCATCTGGCCCCGGCTCAATCTGCTGTGGGTGGCCTTCTTCTTTCTCTCCGGCGCCGCCAATCTCTACGTGGTCTATGACTACAGCGGCTTCTACACCGCCCAGCAAGGCCTGCTGGCGGCCACCGGGCTCGCGGAAATCGATCTGACCACTTGCGCCGAGGCATTTCACGGGGCCCTGCTCGCCCAATGCCAGGATACCCAGGCGCGGGAAGAGGTCTGGGTCAATTTCAAGCTGTTTGGCATGCTGGGCCTGACTATCGCCTTCATCATCGCCCAGGGCCTTTACCTGGCCCGCCATATCCGCCATTCCGAAGAGGTCACGGAGGTCTGACCCATGCTGTATGCCATCATCGCCAGCGACAAAGCCGGCAGCCTCCCCACGCGCCTGTCCGCGCGCCCCGCCCACCTGGAGCGGCTGCGCGCCCTGCAGGACGCGGGCCGCCTGATTCTGGCCGGCCCTCACCCGGCCATCGACTGCGAGGACCCCGGCGAGGCCGGCTTCAGCGGCTCCCTGATCGTCGCCGAATTCGCCGATCTCGCCGCCGCCCAGGCCTGGGCGGCCGCCGACCCCTATACTCAGGTGGGGGTTTTCGCCCAGGTAGAGGTCAAACCTTTCCGCAAGGTCTTCCCGGCCTAGGACGGGTAGTCGAGGTTCCTCCTTTTTTCCCTCCCTCCTCCGACTTCATACCCCCTATCCAGTCATCCCCTCAATCACCCCTA
>SBFV01000052.1 GCA_006227775.1 Gammaproteobacteria bacterium
TCGAACATGGGGAAGTCCACCACCCACAGGGGCTTCCACTCGTTCGCGGCGAAGCCCTTCTCGTGGCCCACCTTGGCGCGCAAGGCGCCCATGGCGTCGTTGACCACCTTGGCCTTGTCGGCACCGAAGAAGATCAGGTCGCCATCCTCGGCCTGGGTGCGCTCCAGGATGGTGTTGATGGCCAGGTCGTGCAGGTTCTTGACGATGGGGGACTGCAGGCCATCGCGGCCCTTGGCCTTCTCGTTGACCTTGATCCAGGCCAGGCCCCGGGCGCCGTAGATCTTGACGAACTCGGTGTAGCCGTCGATCTCGCCCCGGGACATCTCGCCGCCGCCGGGCACGCGCAGGGCGGCGACGCGGCCGTTGGGCAGGTTGGCCGGGCCGGAGAAGACCTTGAACTCCACGTCCTTCATGGCGTCGGTCAGTTCGGTCAGCTCCAGGGAGACCCGCAGGTCCGGCTTGTCGGAGCCGAAGCGCAGCATGGCGTCGGCCCAGGTCAGGCGCGGGAAGGGATCGGCCAGCTCGACGCCCATGGCCTGCTTGAAGGTGGAGCGGATCATGCCCTCCACCAGGTTCATGATGCCGTTCTCGTCCATGAACGAGGTCTCCAGGTCCACCTGGGTGAACTCCGGCTGGCGGTCGGCGCGCAGATCCTCGTCCCGGAAGCACTTGGTGATCTGGAAGTAGCGGTCGTAGCCCGCCACCATCAGGAGCTGTTTGAACAGCTGGGGCGATTGCGGCAGGGCGTAGAAGTTGCCGTCATGCACCCGGGACGGCACCAGGTAGTCCCGCGCACCCTCGGGGGTGGAACGGGTCAGCATGGGGGTCTCCACCTCCATGAAGCCGTTGGTGTCGAGATAGTCCCGCATCAGCTTGGAGACGCGGTAGCGCAGGCGCATGTTCTGCTGCATGGGCTCCCGGCGCAGGTCCAGGTAGCGGTAGGTCAGGCGAATGTTCTCGTTGATGCCCTCCTCGTCCAGCTGGAACGGGGGCGTCAGGGAGGGGTTGAGCACCTCCAGGGCCTGGGTCAGCATCTCCACCTGGCCGGTGGCCATGTTGGGGTTCTCAGTACCGGCCGGGCGGGCCCGCACCTTGCCGGTGATCTTCAGCACGAACTCGGCGCGGACCTCCTCGGCCAGCTTGAAGGCCTCGGGGGTGTCGGGGTCCACCACCACCTGCATCATGCCGTCCCGGTCGCGCAGGTCGATGAAGATGACGCCGCCGTGGTCGCGGCGGCGGTGGGCCCAGCCGCAGAGGGTGATGGTATTGCCGATGTCAGCGGTGGAAACCGCGCCGCAGTAGTGAGTTCGCATCAAATTTTCCTTGTTTGCATCTGTTGCCGGTCGTCGCTCAGTCACCGGCGTAATGGTTGGCGATCTGCTTGGCCTGGGGGGCAACCACCCCCATGGAAACGATGTACTTCAGGGCCAGGTCCACCGAGATGTCCACCTCGATGGTCTCCTCCCTGCGCACGTAGAAATAGAAGCCGTTCACCGGGCTGGGCGTGGTGGGGATGAAGGCGGCCACGTAGTCGCCCTCCAGCCGGGATGCCACCTCCGACGGCACGTTGGTCTGGAAGGCCAGGGCCCAGGCCTGGGGATGGGGGTAGCGGACCAGCAGCACCTTCCTGAAGGCATGGCCGGAACCGGAGAACAGGGTGTCGGAGACCTGCTTGACGCTGCCGTAGATGGATTTCACGACCGGGATGCGGTTGAGGATGCCCTCCCAAATCTTCACCAGGCGCTGGCCGATGAGGTTGGTGGCGAAGACGCCGGTGAGCAGGATGACCACGCCGGTGAGCAGCACGCCCAGGCCCGGGATGCGGAAGCCCAGGATGTGCGCCGGTTGCCACTGCTCCGGCAGCAGCAGCAGGGTCTGGTCCATGGCACCCAGGAGGGCGTCCAGGATCCAGATGGTGATGCCCAGCGGAATCCAGATCAGGAGTCCGGTGATGAAGTAGCGCTTCAGGTTGGGCATCAATTCAGCATCTCATTAAAGAAAACGGGCAAACGCGCCGGCGTTTGCCCTGGTCGGGGTGCGGTTAGCGGTCAGTGGGCGCAGGCGCTGCAGCCGCCGGCGCCGCAGGCCGGCGCGGGGGCCTCTTCCTTCTTGGGGGCGGAGCCACCCTTGAAGTCGGTGGCGTAGTACCCGTTGCCCTTGAGCTGGAAACCGGCCGCGGTCAGCTGCTTGCTGTAGGACTCGGCCCCGCACTGGGGGCAGGTGGTGAGGGGGGCGTCGCTCACCTTCTGCATCACGTCTTCGGCATGGCCGCAGCTGGAGCACTTGTAGGCGTAGATGGGCATGGCTAACTCCTGATCGAAACTGGGCGAATTATATCAACGGATTCTTATATTTAGGTGCCCGGCAGGGTTTTCAAGCCATCGATGTTTCTACCAGCCGAGGCGGAGGGTGACGAAGGCGCGGCGCTCAAAAGAGTATTCCCCCATCCTGAACTGGTCGTAGCGCCCCCCCAGGCTCTGCACGGTAAAGGCTATCTCGTCCGACGAGCCCTGTTTCCCCAGGCGTTTGGCGACTTTCATGTCGTAGCGCCAATGGGCTGGCTGATCATCACCGTCGTTCAGCCATTTCATGTCATCCACGAAATAGGCGCCCAGACTGGTTGTGATGCCTGAACCAAATCCACGGGACCAAAGCAGGGAGGCGGTATGCATTGGGACGGACTCCTCGAAGTCCGGTTCTGCGGCCTCGGCAAGCGTCTCGGCATCCGCCTTGATCCGGACATGGGCATACCCGAGGACAAAACGCCCGAGCACGGGGCTTCGCCAATCCAGTTGCACTTCCGCCCCCCGGACCCT
>SBFV01000253.1 GCA_006227775.1 Gammaproteobacteria bacterium
CCCTGGTAATTGAGGTCGGCGCGGCGTTCGATATTGCGCAGGCTGGTGAGCTCCAGGCTGTTGCCGAAGTCCTCCAGATACTGTTTGTCGGAAACGTCCTGGAAGCGGATGAAGGACGACCAGCCCCCGCCATAACTGCCCTGGTGGAGGATCCGCAGGGCGCCACGGGTCTGATTGTCATATTGATGATCGCTGGGGATGCCCTCGGCGAAGATATTGAGGGACTGGCCCGGTGCCAGATAGCGGAATTCACCCCCGACAAGCACCCCCCGCTTGCTCATCACCGTCGGCGTCAGGGTGGCGTCCATGTTGGGCGCGATGTTGAAATAATAAGGTGTGCTAATCTGGAAGCCGGAGCGGTTGGAGTTGCCGATGGCCGGGGTGAGAAAGCCGCTCTTGCGACGTCCGTCGATGGGAAAGGAGAGGTAAGGCGAATAAAGGATCGGTACCCCCATGACCCTTAGCCTGGCATCCCGGGCCACGCCTTTACCTTCGAGTTGGTCCATATCCAGCCTGGACGCCGTCAGGTCCCAGTCACGGCGTCCCGGGGGACAGGGGGTGAACACGATGTCCTCGTAGTGGGTCTTGCCCTCCGTCAGGAGCTCCGCCCGGGCGGCGGTGCCCCGGGCGTTGAGGGGTCCGGTGAAGCGATAGCGGGGGGACTGGATCTGGCCTTTGTTGGTCTTGAGATTGAGTGCGCCGCTGGAGCCGATGACCCGCACCCCCGGTTGCGACAGAAACAGTTCCCCCGTCGCCGTGAGTTCCTCCGTGGGGACGGCGTAGCTCATGGCCTGGGCCCGCACCTGCCGACTGCCCTGGCGCAGATCGATCTGGCCCTCCAGGGTCAGCACCTCGGTATTGCGGTCATAGCCCAAATCGTCCGCTTCGATGGCTACGGGCTCCTGGTTGCCCGGTGGAGGGGGGAGGGGGGCGGGACCCAGTCGGGCCGGCCGCAGACCGCAGTAGTCCCAGTCCAGGCCCGTCTCCAGGGCATCGGGCTCCGCGGCCAGGCCGGGGGTGGCCGCCAGGGACAGGCAGAGCAGGATGAGGGGGCGGAGGCTGGGCACGATATGGAATCTAGGCGAGGGACTGATCTGGGGCGGTGGTGTAGGCTGGCCGCTGGATGTGGCGCGGGGGAGGATGATAAAACTCAGAATGAATCATTCTAACGGCTTAGTCGCCGGGTCGGAAATTTCCGTTGGCCCCTCGGTCGCCTTGGCCCACAATGCACCCCGTCCTAGGCCCTGCCCGCGGCGGTGGGCACTCCCCCCATGGGGTCTGTGCGCAAAGCCTGGAGCCTCCCGCTTCGCGTCGATCCCGGCGGCGCGGAAAGCCCGGCGGTGCCCCGGCTGGGCGGGTTTCATCCCTTCAGGAGAATGTCATGCCAGAGAGGCGTGCCTTATTGGAGGATTGGCTCAAGGCCGTCCTCGACCGTGGTGAGATTACCCTGACGCCGGCCTCCGGCGATGCCAGTTTTCGCCGCTACTGGCGGATCGCGCTGGAGGGCCAGACCTATATCGCCATGGATGCCCCGCCAGGGGTGGAGGATACCGATCGCTTCGTGCGCATCGCCCGCGACTGGCGCGCCCTGGGTCTGCGTACCCCGGCGATCCATGCCGAGGACGCCGACCAAGGCTTTCTGCTGCTGGAGGACTTCGGACGGCGCCTCTATCTGGAAGCCCTGCATGCGGACAGCGCCGATCGCCTCTATGGCGATGCCCTGGGGGCTCTGGCCATTATCCAGGCCTGCGCCCCGACCCAGGATCTGCCCGCCTACGATGCCCCCTTTCTGCGTCGGGAGCTGGATCTCTTCCGCTACTGGCTGGTGGAGCGTTATCTGGGCCTGACCTTGTCATCCGACGAGGAGGCGGATCTGGAAGAGGGCCTGGCGCTGTTGATCGCCAGCGCCGTGGAACAGCCCCGGGTGTGCGTCCATCGCGACTATCACTCCCGCAACCTGATGATCACCCCCTCGCCCTCGCCGGGCATCCTCGATTTCCAGGACGCGGTGGCGGGGCCGGTGACCTATGACCTGGTCTCCCTGCTGCGGGACTGCTACATCGCCTGGCCCCGGGCCCGGGTGGAGGAATGGGCCTGGGGTTACTTCGGCCTGGCGGTCCAGTCCGGCATCCTGCGGCCGGAACAGGAGGTCGATTTCCCGCGCTGGTTCGATCTCATGGGGGTTCAGCGTCACCTCAAGGCCAGCGGTATCTTCGCCCGGCTCCAGATCCGGGACGGCAAACCCGGCTACCTGGGGGACATCCCCCGAACCCTGGGTTACGTGCTGGAGGTGGCCCCGGCCTATGCCCCCCTGCGGGGGGTGGCGGCGCTCATCGCCGGGCGGGTACTGCCGGCCCTCAGCGTGGCGACTAGTCGCGCCGCGACGACATAGAGTCCAATACCGGCCCCATCCGCCAGCAGGTCCCAGCCCGAGGCCTCGCGATAGGGCAAAAAGAACTGGACGGCTTCAATCAGGAGGCCATAAGCCACCAGGCTGACCCACTTGCCCCATCCCTGACCAGGCCCCGGGCCGGGAAAGGACCCATCGGCCAGGGCGGCGAGGACCCCAAAGGCCAGGAGATGATTGAGCTTGTCGTTGCCCGTGCCCGGGTCGGCGGCGAGGGGGGCGAAGGCCAGCACGGCGATGCTCACCAGGCAGAGGGCCAAGGCCAGGCGCGGGAGCAATAGCCGGAAATGCCTCTGGCCGGGTGGCGTGGCCCCAGGCGAGAGCTGGTGAGGCAGTTTCCGGGTCATCTCGGACGCGAAATCCTTCTTACCTATGGCCAATCGCCGACCGGTGTTCCCGTTCCGT
>SBFV01000021.1 GCA_006227775.1 Gammaproteobacteria bacterium
GCATCGGCATCGGTGGCTCGGCGGAAAAGGCCATGCTCCTTGCCAAGGAGGCCCTGATGGAGGAGATCGACATCCACGAACTCAAGGCCCGGGGCCCGCGCACCCCCCTGGAGGAGTTGCGCCTGGAACTGTACGACAAGGTCAATGCCCTCGGTATCGGCGCCCAGGGCCTGGGTGGCCTGACCACGGTCCTGGATGTCAAGATCAAGGACTTCCCCACCCACGCCGCCTCCCTGCCGGTGGCCATGATCCCCAACTGCGCCGCCACCCGCCATGTGGAGTTCTGCCTGGACGGCAGCGGCCCCGCCGAACTGACCCCACCGCGCCTGGAGGACTGGCCGGACATCGTCTGGCGGGCGGATGACAAGGCCATCCGCGTCAATCTGGACGAGATGACCAGGGAGACCATCGCCCAGTGGCGGCCCGGTGACCGTTTGCTGCTCACCGGTAAGCTCCTGACCGGCCGTGACGCCGCCCACAAGCGCCTCACGGACCTGCTCAACCGGGGCGAGGGTCTGCCCGAGGGGGTCGATCTGACCAATCGCTTCATTTATTACGTCGGCCCCGTCGATCCGGTCCGGGACGAGGTCGTGGGCCCCGCCGGTCCCACCACCGCCACCCGCATGGATAAGTTCACCGAGCAGATGCTGGCCCAGACCGGCCTCATCGGCATGGTCGGCAAGGCCGAGCGGGGGCCGGTCGCCATCGAGGCCATCAAAAAGCACGGCGCCGTCTATCTCATGGCCGTGGGTGGGGCGGCCTACCTGGTGGCCAAGGCCATCAAGGGCTCGCGCCTCATCGCCTTCGAGGATTTGGGCATGGAGGCGATCCGCGAGTTCGACGTGGTGGATATGCCGGTTACCGTGGCCGTCGACAGCCGGGGCGGTTCCGTCCACCAGACGGGGCCGGCGGAGTGGCGGGCGCGGATCGGCAAGATACCCGTCGCTGCCCTTGGTTGAGCGGCCGGTGGCTCCATCCCTGGCGGCTGCGGGGCCTTCGCGAGATCAAGGCCATGGATGAGCTGGTGCGGTTCAGCGTCACCATGGAGGCGGATCTCCTGGCCCGTTTCGATGCCCTGGTCGCTCGCCGTGGCACCCGGGCTAACCGGTCCGAGGCGGTGCGTGACTTGGTGCGGGATGCGCTGGTGGAGAATGCGGTGGAAAGGCCGGATACCGAGATCGCGGGCACCATCACCATGGTGTTCGATCATCACGCGTCCGACCTTTCCGACAAACTGAACGCTATTCAGCACCAGTTCATCCACGAAATTGTGTCTACGGTTCACGTCCACCTCGACAGCCGCAACTGCCTGGAGGTGGTGGTCCTGCGAGGCGCCAGTGCGCAGATCCGTGCCATTGCCGATACCCTACTCGGCACCAAGGGCGTCAAACATGGCAAGCTCGTGACCACCACCACCGGCGAGGCCGTCGCGTCGAACGCGGGTCAGGGATGGGGGCATTCTCATGCCCACTCCCCTTCCCACTCCTGTGCCCATGCCCAGGTCCACGCGCATGATCATGGCCAGGATGCCGGCGATGCTCAATCGCGCCTATCGCATCCCGAACAGGAACGGGACCGGGGTGCTGAAAGGACGGCTCATCATCGGCGTGATCCCTGAGCAGGCCAGCGATGACCCTGACCTGGACGGACACCTCGTCAGATGGCAGGGATATGGCACCGCGGATTGACCCCCGGGCAAAGATTCTCGCCGCTCTCACCCTCATTGCGGCGATAGCCCTTACTCCACCCATGGGTCTGGCCGAATTCGGCCTGGTGATGGCCTTTGTCGCCGTGGCAACCGCCCTCTTCGAGGTACCGGTTGGTCCGGTGATCGCGCGATCCTTGCTAGTCTTGCCCTTTGCCGGGGCCATCGCCCTCTTCGCCCCCTTGGCTCACCTCCAGGGTTGGTCCAGGGAGGCGTTGATCCTGACCTATATCTCTGGCTGGCCCATGATTTTCGCCATCCTGTCCAAGGCGTTTCTGTCCGTGCTCGTCGTCTCCGCACTGGCCGCCACTACCTCGATGCCGGAATTGCTTCGGGGTTTGCGCGCCTTGGGGATGCCGGACATCATGCTCGGCCTGTTGACCTTCCTCATGCGTTATACCGCCCTCTTTCGCGAGCAGGTCAATGCCATGCGCATTGCCATCGCCAGCCGCGCCCCGAATCTGCGGGGCTGGCATCTCCTGGTGCTTTACGGTTCCCTAGGCGGAAATCTCTTCGTCCGCGCCTATGAACGGGGCGAACAGGTCTACGCAGCCATGCTGGCGCGGGGATATACCGGCACCCTGCCGGCCCCCGGTCCTTTGCTCTGGCGTGGCGCCGACAGCCTCTTCGTGGGGGTGGGCGTGGCCTTTGCCCTGGCGATTCTCTTCTATCCCTGATCCTCACGATTGCTCTACCCTAGAATTAAACACCTAGATGGCGATCCTGATGTGAACACGGACAACTGTGCCATCGAGGTGCGCGATCTGTGCTATCGGTACCCCGACGGTACCCTAGCCCTGGCGGGGGTCAATCTCCGCGTCGCCCCGGGGGAACGGGTGGCTCTCCTTGGCCCCAATGGGGCGGGGAAATCCACCCTGATTGGCCATCTCAACGGCATCCTGCCGGCACAGCGGGGGCAGGTCATCTTCGATGGCCATGGGGTTACCGCGGGAACCCTGGCGCGGTTACGCCAAGCGGTGGGGGTCGTCTTCCAGGACCCGGACAATATGCTCTTCATGACGCGTATCGCGGATGATGTCGCCTTCGGTCCCCGCAACCAGGGGCTGGGGGAGCGGGAAGTGGCACAGCGCGTCGAGAGTG
>SBFV01000379.1 GCA_006227775.1 Gammaproteobacteria bacterium
CCCTGGCAGGTGCCGGTGGCGGACGTGGCGGTCACCACCAGCGACTGCTTCGGCGTTACCGGGGAGGCCATGGCCATGGGCGAGCGCACCCCCCTGGCCCTGATCGACGCCGCCGCCGCCGGCCGCCTGGCGGTGGGTGAGGCCATCACCAACCTGGCGGCCGCGGATATCGCCAACCTGGGCGACATCAAGCTCTCCGCCAATTGGATGGCCGCCGCCGGTCACCCCGGCGAGGACGCCCGGCTGTACGAGACGGTCAAGGCGGTGGGCCTGGAGCTCTGCCCGGCCCTGGGTATCGCCATCCCGGTGGGCAAGGATTCCATGAGCATGAAGACGGTCTGGGAGCAGGACGGTGAGAGCCGGGCCATGACCGCGCCCCTGTCCCTCATCGTCTCCGCCTTCGGCCCGGTGACCGACGCCCGCCGCACCCTGACGCCCCAGTTGCGCCTGGACCTGGGCGATACCGACCTCATCCTCATCGACCTGGGGGCGGGGCGCAACCGGCTGGGGGGCTCCTGTCTGGCCCAGGTCTATGGTCAGGTCGGCAGCCAGGGGCCTGACTTGGAGCATCCCGAGAGCCTCAAGCGTTTCTTCGCCGCCATCCGCGAATTGGTGGGGGAGGGGCTGATCCTGGCCTACCACGACCGCTCCGATGGCGGCCTCTTCGTCACCCTCTGCGAGATGGCCTTCGCCGGGCGCTGCGGGCTGGAGATTGACCTGGATGCCTTGGGCACCGCCGACCTCCTCGCCGCCCTGTTCAATGAGGAATTGGGCGCCGTCATCCAGGTCCGCCATACGGACACGGACGATACCCTCAAGGTGCTCCATGATCATGGCCTGGGGGCCCTGTCCTTCGTCATCGGCAGTCCGGTCCCGGTCAAGGGTATGGGCGTGGCGCCAACTGGCACCCTGCCGGCGGGGGGTACCTTCGACAGGCTCCATGCTGGCGACGGCCATATCCGCTTCCTGCGCCACGCCCGGCCCGTCCTGGAAGGGAGCCGTAAGGAGTTTCAGCGGGTCTGGGCCGAGACGACCTTCGCCCTCCAGTCCCTCCGTGACAACCCGGACTGCGCCGCCGAGGAGCATGACCGTATCGGCGACCCGCTCGATCCCGGTCTCCAGGCCCGCTTGAGTTTCGATCCGGAGGAAGACATCGCCGCGCCCTTCATTCTGACCGGGGTCCGGCCGCGACTGGCGGTGTTGCGGGAGCAGGGCGTGAATGGCCAGGTCGAGATGGCGGCGGCCTTCCACCAGGCTGGCTTCGCCTGCGTCGACGTCCACATGTCGGACATCATCGCCGGCCGGATCGGGCTGGAAGATTTTCGGGGCCTGGTGGCCTGCGGTGGCTTTTCCTACGGCGACGTCCTGGGGGCCGGGGAGGGCTGGGCCAAGTCCATCCTCTTCAACCCCCGCGCCCGCGACCAGTTCCAGGCCTTCTTCACCCGTTCCGATACCTTTGCCCTGGGAGTGTGCAACGGCTGTCAGATGCTCTCGAATCTGCGGGAGCTGATCCCCGGCGCCGAGCACTGGCCTCACTTCGTGCGCAACCGTTCGGAGCAGTTCGAGGCCCGCACCGTCATGGTCGAGGTCCTGGAGACCCACTCCCTGCTGCTTGCCGGCATGGCCGGCTCGCGGATGCCCATCGCCGTCGCCCACGGCGAGGGCCGGGCGGAGTTCCGCGACGGCGACCATCTACGCTCCGCCGGGAGCCGGGTGGTACTGCGCTATGTTGAGAACGCCGGTGGCATCGCCGAGCGCTATCCCGCCAACCCCAACGGTTCGCCGTTGGGTATCGCCGGTCTCACCAATAAGAACGGTCGGGTCACCATCATGATGCCCCACCCGGAACGGGTTTTTCGCGCCGTCCAGCATAGCTGGCGCCCCGATAGCTGGGGGGAAGACGGGCCCTGGATGCGCCTTTTCCGCAACGCCCGCGTCTGGGTGGGTTGACATGCGGCAGGTTCCAGCCGCCAGCTTCCCATTTTGTTGTAAATAAAGTACAGTAGCAAAGCTGTTACGCCCCTTATCACTGGATCAAGACCAATAATATCAATAAGTTGAAAAACAGACGACATGGGGTCGTTGCGAAATTGTCGGAAGGGGAAAAAGGTTGCACATTTAGCTGAGTTTTACGCTACAATTAGGAACGACAGACGGTATTGTTGCAACAGGACCCGTTAGCCCCGCGCATGACGGGCAGGTCTTCCGATCATTTTGGCCGGGGCCGCGGTAAGCATCGTTGTTGCCAATCGTCTTAAGGTATAATTTTTGGCCTGTGCCGATACGCCGATTTCTAAACCAAGTCCTTCTAACCTGAACAGAGGATAAGAGAACATGTATAAATCAACGAAGATCCTTGGGCGCGTGGCGCCGATCGCCCTGGCCGTCACGCTGATGGCTCCCGCTGCTCAAGCGATTGACCAGGAAAGCTACTGGTACGCCTCTGGTGATCAGTCCCTACCCGAGGGTCAGCTCTGGGTCAACAGCGCTGGCGAGTGCTGGCAGAGCGCCTATCCTGACGGTCCCAACAACCTCCCCCCCTGCGGTGCCAAGATTGTGGTCGCCGAGGAAGTGACCGTTCGCCTGAACTTCGAGTTCGACAAGTACGAAGTCCCGAGGTATGTCGTGAACAAGGAGGAGATCGCCCTGATTGACAAGTACATCGCGGACATCCAGGCGACCCCGGAGACTGAGTTGGTCACCGTCGTGGGTCACACCGATGCCGTGGGCACCGATGAGTACAACATGGCCCTGGGCTATCGTCGCGCCGATGCGGTCCGCAATTACATCATCGCCCAGGGCTATCCCGCCCAGAACGTGGCCCCCTCCAAGTCCATGGGCGAGCGCGACCTGCTCCCCAGCTATCCGCCAGACTCCGTCCAGCAGCGCCGCGTCGTTCTGACCAAGACCGACATCAATTGATGTTCGCGTAGCTGCCGGGGGCTCATGACCCTTGGCTAACGAAAAACCGGCCTCGCGTGCGAGGCCGGTTTTTTTTGTCCGGGCTTTCGGTCGGACCTCGGGCGCGTAGCCTGAAAACGGGCATAGGGGCGGGCAAGGAAGGGGGAGGGGGAAAGGGGGAATCGGAAGAGATCCCCTGAAGGGGGCCAGTGGCTGGATATGACGCAGGTCAAGGAATCCGGCAGGACACTGGATGAACCTGTTAGCCCCCAATCGACCGAGATGCCATCATGAACGAGACCATATCCACCTTTATGACCGAGGATCATCGCCACTGCGATCGACTGTTGGCGGTATTCGAGCATGCCGTGGAGCGTGGTGACTGGGAACAGGCCGGCGGCTCGGGCCAGGAGCTGAAGACCGCTCTCCTGAACCATTTCGCCCGCGAGGAGGACCGGCTCTTTCCGCAGTTGCTGGCGGTGGAGGCACGGGCGGGAGGACCGGTCAACGTCATGACCATGGAGCATCGGCAGATGCGCGTCCTGCTCAACGACCTGGAGCAAGCCATCGGCGCCCGGGATCGGGATGCCTGTCTCGGCTTGGTGGAGACCCTGCATTTCCTGAATCAGCAGCATAACGCCAAGGAGGAAGGGATCCTTTATCCCTTGGCGGACCAAGGGCTCGCCGCCCAGATGGGCGGGATCCTGCAGCAGCTCAGGGCTGGTTGAACGATGGACAGGGAGCTAGACGTCAGCGATCTGGAACCGCCGGAACCCCTGGAGCGGATACTGGATGCCCTCATGGAACTGCGGCCAGGGGAGCGTCTGTGCGTCAGCCATCGACGCCTGCCTTACCCCCTCTTCGATATGTTGCGGCGAATGGGCCATCGCTTCGAAACCGCGGGTGAGGAGGGTCGGTACCGCATTGTGATCTGGCCGATGGGCGAATGAGGTCAGTAGGCGCATGATCGACACGCGCGGCCTCAGCCTGGCGCAGGCACCCCCTTTTCATGTCCCGGCGCGTTTCTTTCTGACCGCCCCCTTCTTCGCCCTCCTGGCCGGCATCCTCCTCCTCTGGGAAGGACCAGCCTCGCTGGCGTCCCGCTGGCTGCCGCTGGCCCTGGCGGCGACCCACCTGATCACCATCGGCTATCTGGGTCTGCTGATGTGCGGTGCCCTGCTGCAACTGCTGCCGGTGGTCCTGGGGGCGCCGGTCCCCGCGGTGCGCTGGGTGGGTAACCTGACCCATCCCCTCCTCGGCCTCGGCGCCTTGTTGCTGGCGGGGGGGCTCGGCTTCGGCCTACCCTGGTCCCTCGCCAGTGGCGCGATGGCCAGCGCCATGGGTTTTCTCGTCTTTTTGTTCCCGGTAGCCCTGGCTTTGTGGCGGGCTCAGGGGGAGCCGGGAACCCGGCGGGCTCTGCGCGCGGCCGTCCTGGCTTTGCTCGCCACCCTGCTGCTCGGGCTGCTACTGAGCGCCTTTCTGCTCGGCCTGATCCCGTTGGATGACTTTACCCACTGGGCCAACGCCCATCTCCTCTGGGGCCTGCTGGGCTGGGTGGGACTGCTGGTGATCGGGGTCGCCATCCAGGTCATCCCGCTGTTTTACGTGACCCCGCCCTATCCCGCCCGGGTCCGCGCCTGGCTTGGCCCCACGCTCCTGGTCCTGATCCTCCTGGCTAGCCTGGCCGAGGTCAGGGGATGGGGACTTACCGCCACCCTGGCGCAGGGGTTAGCTACCGGGGCCTTCGTATTCTTCGCGTTGCTGTCCCTGCGCCTTCTGGCCCAGCGTGGCCGCCGACGCTTGGATCCGACCTTGCTGCATTGGCTGGTGGCGCTACTCGCCGTTATTGCCGCCGCCCTGGCCTGGGCCCTGCAAGCACCCTCGGCCCTCATCGGCATCCTGTTGCTGGTTGGGTTGGGTGTAGGGCTGCCCGCGGGTATGCTGTTCAAGATCCTGCCCTTCCTCGCCTGGTTTCATCTTCAGCACCGGCAGATTGCCACTGGCCGCTTCGACCTGCGCATCCCGCACATGGGGAGCCTGCTCCCTTTAGGCTGGGCCCGGCTCCAGTTTGGCCTGCACCTCCTGGCGCTGCTGTTGGCCGTGGCCACCATCTTCCTGCCCGTCCTGGCGCGTCCCGCGGGTCTGGCCCTGGTGCTGGCCGCCCTGGTACTGGAGGGGCTTCTGGTCCGTGTGGTCCTGGCCTACTGGCGGGCGTCCCGCGCCCTCACCTTGCCCTTGTGACGAGTCATCTTGAGCGGCTGCCAAACCGGTCCTGGTCGGCGAGACCTTCCGGTGAAGTGGCTGTCAGCCCAACAGCCGGCCGAGCAGGATGGCCCCGAGGATCAGGGTGAAGAGACCCACCCCCCGACGAATGCTGGCCTCCGGCAGGTGTCTGACGGTGGCGGTCGCCAAGGGGACCGAGAGCAGGGCGCCGGCAACCAGCGGGAGGGTCAGGGCCCAGTCGATGCCGCTCTTGAAGTAGAGGTAAGCAGCCAGACCCACGGCGCAGGTGAGGGCCTCGGCCATGGAGGTGATGGCGACCGCCTGACGGGCGGGGACCCCGGATACCACCTGGCCGGAGGTCACCAGGGGGCCGTAGCCGCCGCCGCTGAGGCCCTTGTTGAAGGCCGCGATCAGTCCGATGGTGAGAATGCCGCCCCGGCGGTAGCGGATCTGCCGACGGGCGGTGAGGAGGGTGATCAGGCCCATGGACAGGACGATGACCACGATCAGCAGTGAAAACCACTGGGCGGAGATCTTGACCGCCAGCATGACCGCCACGATGGCCCCCACGGCGCTGAGGAGCCCGAGCAGGCCAAAGGTGCGGCGGGCCGCCGGGTCATGGCGCAGGTCGACGTTACCATCGCGATGGTGCATGGCGCCGGCGGCCAGGCCGGTGACCAGTTCCGACAGGAGCACGGCGGGAACGATCTGCAAGGGCTCGTAGCCGGCCAGCATGAGCAGAGGGGTCAGCGTCGTGCCATAGCCCATGCCCAGGCTCGAGTCCAGATATTCGCAGCCCAGGGCCGCCAGGAAGATGATCAGCAGGGTCCCGGTGGTCCAGTGCGCCTCCGGGGTCGCCAGCCAGCCCAGGTCCCGCATGACGCCCAAGGTGGCCAAGGCCGCCAGGGTCAGACCGATCAGACCCGCCAGGAACCACAGACGGGTGCGATGCCACTGATAGAAGGTTTCGAGGGAGAGCAGGGCTTGGCGTAGCATCGTGGGGCTCCAAGTGGAGGGGTTGTCCGGTTGTCCTATTGGAGACGCATCAGAAAACGTGCCAGGTTATGCCCCCCATGTTTTCGCTGTGGCGCATCTGATTGATAGAAAGACATATTTACCGTAGCGGGTTCAGCGCGGCGGTGAATCGAAGCAGTCTCCCATCCCTGGTCCGTCAGCGCGTAAGCGTTCACACGCCCTTCGCTGGCTGGGCTGGCATGGGTAGCGCAACTCACTGATTTTCTTGCTCCATTTCCCCCTAGCGGGGGAGGGATGGGGAGAGTGGGGCTGAACGGTTACGTCGGTGACCAGGGCCTGGCAAAATGCCGGCAGCCGGGATATCAAAAGGTATATCCGTTAAATAAACCGGAATTTCCGTTAATATAACCACCATGGATGCCCTGAACCAATGTCTGCTGAATCTCTGGCGACTGGCCGCTCACCACTGGCGGCTGGATGACAACCTGGGCGCCGTCGCCGCGGAGCTAGGCCCTGTCCTGGTTGTTCATCGTCTGCTGGTGCTGGAACTCGACCCGGGGGGGACCCGTCTCAGCCCCGCCGCCCACTGGGGGCTGGCCGCCCCGATCCCGGCTCCCCTGGCGGCCGCCAAACCCGTACCCGCCGTCCCGATGACGCTTTCGGTGCCATCCTCGCCGGCAAACCCCGATGCCTCCCGATCCCCGATGTCACGGGCGGCGGCCCGGGACATGGACCGATTGCGGGCCTGGTGCCGGGAGGGGCATGTCATCCAGGGAACGGCGGCGACGGTAGCGGGGCAACTGCCGGGACTGGTGCCGCCGGCCTGGCCAGGGGAGGTCCTGGCCCTGGGGTTGGTCACGGGTGAGGATACCCTGGGCGTTCTGCTCATTGGCGCCGATCCGCCCGCACGCTGGGGCGAGGAACCGCGGACCCTGTTGCCGCTCCTGGCGGAGCCCATCGCCCTGGCCTTGCGCAATCATCAGCGTCTGCGGGAACTGTTGGCTTTGCGGGAGGCGGCGGAGGCGGATCGCCGCTCGCTCCTGGCCCGGCTGGGCCGCCGGGAACTCACCGATACCCTGATCGGGGCCGATGCCGGCCTGCGGGAGGTCATGCGTGGGGTGGAACTGGTCGCCCCAGCGGCGGCGCCCGTGCTGATCTTGGGGGAGACGGGGTCGGGCAAGGAGGTCATCGCCCGCGCCATCCACGGCCGATCCGCCCGGGCCCAGGGACCCTTCCTGCGCGTCAACTGTGGCGCCATCCCCCCGGACCTGGTGGACTCGGAGCTGTTCGGCCACGAAAAGGGCAGTTTCACCGGCGCCGGGGCAAGGCGCCTGGGCTGGTTCGAGCGCGCCGACCGTGGCACCCTCTTCCTGGACGAGATCGGCGAACTGGCGCCGTCCATCCAGGTGCGGTTGCTGCGCATCCTGCAGGATGGCAGCTTCGAGCGGGTCGGGGGGCAGCAGACCCTGCACGTCGATGTGCGCCTCATCGCCGCCACCCATCGGGATCTGCGGGCCATGGTCGGGGATGGCCAGTTCCGTGCGGATCTCTGGTATCGGATCAACGTCTTTCCCCTCCACCTGCCCGCTCTGCGGGAAAGGCCCGAGGACATTCCCGCCCTGGCCAACCACTTCGCCGAAAAGGCGGCGGTGCGACTCGGCCTGGCGCTCCAGCTCCCCACCCCGGCTGACCTAGCCCTGCTGCGGGCCTACCCCTGGCCGGGCAACGTCCGGGAACTGGCCGCGGTCATCGAACGCGCCGCCATCCTCGGCGACGGTCAGGGGCTGGAGGTGGAGCGAGCCTTGGGCACCGGACCCCTACTCCATGGGGCGCAGTTACCGGCGCATGCTGCCAACACCAACGCCGCCACCGCTAACACCGCCGGGACTGCCACAGGCAGAAGCACCACCACAACCAACGGCACCGCTGCCGCTGGCACCCGCACCGGCAACGGATCCGC
>SBFV01000095.1 GCA_006227775.1 Gammaproteobacteria bacterium
TTCTTCGAGCTGTCACCGGACCCCCTGCTGCTCATCCATGACCGCCACTTCGTGATGGCCAACGATGCCACGGCCCGACTGCTGGGCTACGCGGACGCCTCCGAGGTGCTCCGTACCCACCCCTCCCGGCTCTCCCCGCCCGTCCAGCCGGATGGCCAGTCCTCCTACGACAAGGCCGAGGCCATCTTCGACGCCGCCGAGACCGCGGGATTTCTCCGATTCGAGTGGATACATCTGCGCATGGATGGCAGCCCGCTGACCATCGTGGTCTCCCTGACGCGCATCCCCCAGACGGAAGGTGGCGTGGATTTCCTGTGCGTCTGGCACGACATCACTGGCTGGCGGCGTGCCGAGAGCGGAGCCGCTCCACTACTCCAGTAAGGCAAGCCGCACCTCGACCAGTCCCGGCTCGTCGGGGATGGGGTTCTGGGTGAAGCCCAGGAGCTTGCAGAGGGTCAGCATGGGACGGTTTTCCCGCAGCACCTCCCCATGGACCTCCCGCAGGCCGCGCCGCCGCGCATCGTCGAGCATGCGGCGCATCAACAGGATGCCCAGGCCCATGCCGGTCATGTCCCGGTTGAGGACGATGGCGAATTCGGCGCTGACGAGGCCGGGATCGGCGTTCAGGCTGACTACGCCATGGATGGGCCGGGTGCCGGCGGGGCCGGGTTCGGTGAGGACCAGGGCCATTTCTCGGTCATAGTCGAGCTGACAAAAGCGCGCGGCGGTGAGGTGGTCCAGGGTGCGGCGCGGGACGAAGAAGCGCATGCGGCTCTCCTCCGGGTCCAGCCGACCGAAATGGGCCTGGAGGGCGGGCTCGTCCTCGGGCTGGATGGGACGAATCCAGAGTTGCCGGCCGTCGGGGAGCGGAAGTTCCTCCTCCAGGTCGCGGGGATAGGGACGGATGGCCAGGCGGGCGGCGCCGGGGAGGAGTTCCCCAGCCCTCTCAGTCCGACCCCTCGACTCCGCGGGGAAAGCCGTACCGCTTGCCGCCGCGGGGGGAGCCATTGCGCGCTGCGCAGCCGTGGGGGAATCCGTTCCGCTGGCCGACGCGACGGAAGCCGTCGCGCTCACCGCCGCGAAACGCAGACGCACGCGGGCATCCAGGGCGAGGATGCCCTCCGCGTCCGCGAGCAAGGGGTTGACGTCGAGCTCGACGATCTCGGGCACCTCCACCGCCAGTTCCGCCAGCCGCACCAGGGCAAGGGCGATCGCGTCCAGGTCGGCGCTCGGCAGACCGGCCCCGCCACGCAGTCGCGCGTGGACCCGGGTTTCCTCCAGCATCGCCCGGGCCAGGCGAAGATTGAGGGGCGGCAGGCCCAGGGCCCGGTCCCGCAACACCTCCGCGCCGCTGCCCCCCTGACCCACGAGGAGTACGGGACCGAACTGGGGGTCTTCCTTCAGGCCGAGGATCAGCTCGCTGGCCTCCGGGCGACGGGCCATGGCCTGGACCGAGAAGCCGTCGTGGCGCGCCTCGGGATGGGACTGGCGCACGCGGTTGAGCATGGCCAGGGCGGCGGCGCGCACCGCCTGGGGGCCGGTCAATTCCAGGGCGACGCAGCCGGAGCGGCGCTTGTGGGGGATATCGGGCGAGAGCAGCTTGAGAGCCACCGGCTGACCGATCTCCACCGCCAGGCGCGCCGCCTCCTCCGGTGTCGCGGCGACGCGGGTAGGGATTACCGGGATGCCGCAGGCGGTCAACACCGCCTTGGCCTCGGGTTCCGTCAGCCATTCCCGCCCGGCCTGGCGGGCCCAATCGAGGAGGGGGCGGATGGCCCCCAGATCCGGGCGGCAATCCGCCGGGAGGACCGGCGGGGTCTCCATGAGCTGGACCTGGGCACGATGAAAGGCCACCAGGTGCATGAAGGCGCGGATAGCCCGCTCCGGGGTGTCGTAGCTGGGGACGCGGTGAGCGGCGAGGAGGCGTCGGGCCTGGCGCACGCTGGCGGCGCCCAGCCAGCTCGTCATCAGGGTTGGCGCCATTGGGGTCGACGCGATCGGGCGTGGCGTGATTGGGTGTGGGGTGTTTGGGGTAGGCGCGATCGGGGTCCGCGCCATTCGGGTTGACGTCAGCGGGTTCGGCGCTGTGGCCGTGTCAATCAGTGCCCGGGCGCAGGCGGTGGGGTTGACGCCGGCGCTGGGGCTATGCAGAACCAGGACCGCGTCCACTCCGGGGGCGGTACGCATAATCTCCAGGACCTGGGCATAGCGCCGACCGTCGGCATCTTCCAGCAGGTCGATGGGGTTGGCCCCCGACCAGCCCGCGGGAAGTACCCGCTCCAGGGCCGCCCGGGTTGCGTCGCTCAGCTCCGCCAGCCGGCCGCCGCTGTCCAGCAAGGCATCCGTCGCCAGTACCCCGGCGCCGCCGCCATTGGTGAGGATGGCGAGGCGGTCTCCCCGTGGCGGCCGGGTCAGGGCCAGGGTGGTGACGGCGTCGAACAGCTCCTGAAGGCTGTGCACCCGCAGCAGACCGGCGCGACGGAAGGCGGCATCCTGGACCGCGTCGGCGCCGGCCAGGGCCCCGGTATGGGAGAGTACCGCCCGCGCGCCCGCTGGGGTATGGCCTGCCTTGACCAGGATCACGGGTTTGAGCCGGGCCGCGGCGCGGGCGGCGGAGAGGAATTTGCGCGCCGGTCCCAGGCTTTCGATGAACAGGAGGATGGCGCTGACCCGGCCGTCCAGGGCCAGATGGTCAAGCAGATCACCAAAGTCCAGGTCCACCATGTCCCCCAGGGAAACCAGGTGGGAGAAGCCGATGCCCCGGGCCATCGCCCAGTCGAGCACCGTGGCGACGATGGTGCCCGACTGGGCGACGAAGGCGATCTGACCCGGTGCGGGCAGGCGGTGACCCAGGCTGGCGTTGATCCTCTTGGCGGGCGCCATCAGCCCCAGGCAATTGGGGCCGAGCAGGCGCAGGCCATGACGCCGCGCGATGGCCAGGATATCCGCGCGCCGGGCCAGGCCGGCGGCATCGCCACCCTCGCCGAAGCCAGGGCTGGTGAGGATGGCGGCCCGAGCTCCCAAGGTGCCGAGCTGGTCCAGGAACGCGGGGGCCAGGGACGGGGGGACGGCGAGGATGGCCAGGTCCGGCCGAGCCGGCAAGGCGGCCAGGTCCTCGACGCGGGGCAGGCCATGGAAGCGGGCGGTCGGGGAACTTGCCCGGCGGGTCGTGGTAATGTCAGCGCGGAGGTTACCGGCCGTGTCTTTCATCAGCGCGGGATGTGGCGCAACCCCCCCATGACCGTTAGCGGGATGACGCACGGTAAGACGCACGGCCCACAGGGGGCCCGCGAAACCGGAGCGGGCCAGGTTGGCGGCCAGGATAGGCCCCAGATCCCGCGCCCGGGGTCTGCCCGCCAGGTCCAGCCGTGCAGCGGCGCTCACCAGGACGATGCTTTGGGGGTCGAAGAGGCAATCGAGCGGCATCCGGGGCATTGGGGGCACCTGGGCTATCCTGGTGAAGGGGCGGACCATGGCTTATCCTGCCCAGGAAAGAGCCCCCGCTGCAATCATCCTTGTCACGCCAAATCCGAATCTCATGCCCGCCATAACCCAAACCGGGGGCGTCTCATCCCCCTGGGACCCCGCCCCGATGGACGATTGCGCCACCGCGCACGACGCGGCCCCAATGCCCAGGGGCCAAACCCCCGCGCCGGGTCAGCCCCCGCCCCGGCCTTCAGATCTGCCCCAGCCCGCGGACCCGGCGCTCTCCCACCTCATCCTCGCCACCCTTACCGCTATCGCCCCCGAGGTGGATGGCGTCAGCCTGGACCCTGATCGCGCCTTCCGCGATCAGATCGAACTCGACTCCGTGGACTTCCTCAACTTCGTCCTGGCGCTGGAACAACGTCTCGGGCGCCGCATACCCGAGATCCATTACCCACGCCTCTCCAGCCTCCAGGGCTGTCTGGACTATCTGGACGCCACGCCGCGCTAGTGTTCCCAAACCTTAACGGGACAGGGCGCCTAACAGGACAGGGGCGCCAAACGGGGTTGCCGTTGCAATTGCAGCAAATCGTCGCGCAACTCCTGGAGACGCCGCTCCAGGTGCTGGCGCTGAACGGTATCGAGTCGCTCATGGAGGCGGCCGAAGAGTTCCATGACCAGCGGACGCATCTCCCCTCGGGCCCGGGTCAGCGGCGCCGGGAGATCCCGCAGCTCCACCAGCCAGTCGGCGAGGAAGGCCTGGAGCCGCTCTTCGCCGGGTTGCTCCCGCAGGAGGGCGATAAGCTCGGCGCGCTTCTGTTCCCGGTAGGCGAGGAAGGCCGGCCGGCTCTGAGGCATACGGTCCACGATAGCGCTCACCAGGGCCTCCTGGCTCGCATTCAGGGGTCCCGTCCAGTCCTCCAGGGTCTCCAGATAGCGCGCGACACGCTCACGCCTGCCGGCTGGCGTCGTTTCCTTGACCGCTTCCGCCATATCCTCCGCCCGATCCTCCTGGAAGCGTCGATCCAGGGCCTGGATCTGGTCGGGCGTGAGACTCGCGAGGAAGGGGGTAGCGAGCTTGACCGCGTAGCGGGCCTGCCGCCGATAGACCTCATCGAGCTGATCCAGGAGGCAGCGGCTGTCGCTGGCGGTGAAGCCCTGGTGGTTGGCCTGGATCATCGCCTCGATGAAGCCCGCCAGGTAGGGCAATTCCTCGGCGCGATGGCGCGCCAGTTCCGCCGCGACCAGGGGTTCCCAGCGCGCGGCCTGGTCGGGCTCCAGCTCCACGTAGTCATCGGCGTACACCCGGAGGAGAAAGTCCGCCTGGTTGTAGGCGACGCTGATCGCGCTGCATCCCCCGAGGCCCAGCAGTGAGGGCAGCAGGAGGATCAGTAGCCGCCAGACCAACCCCGGCATGGGCTGATTGTCCTGACGCGGCTTGCTGCCAGCCTGTCGCGGGAAGACGCCGCGGATGTCTCTTACGCCAACGCTCATGAGCGGTCTCGTTACCCCCCCGTGATGTTGAAAGAGGACTGAAGTCCCTCGCGTTAACCCGTGCTCAGGCGCGCCGCCAGGTATTGAAAGTAATTGGCCTCCGCCACCGATTCCCACTGGACCTGTTCCGCCAGAAAGCGGCTATAGTCGGGATAGATCTTCTTCCAGTTCGGATTGTTGGCCTCCAGTTCCGCGTAGACCTCCCGGGAGGCCCGGAAGGCGGCATCCATGACCTCCTTGGGGAAACGCAGCAGTTTGGCCCCTTCCGCGACCAGTTGTTTCAGGGCCTGGGGGTTACGGGCGTCATAGCGCGCCTGACACTGGACATGGGCGGCGGCAGCGGCGTTGGTGACGATGGCCTGATAGGTCGGGGACAGGCTCCGCCACTGGTCGGCATTGATGTAAATGAAGATCTGCGCGCCTCCCTCCCACCAGGCCGGGTAGTAGTAGTAGGGGGCGACACGGTGCACCCCCAGTTGCAGGTCATCATAGGGGCCGACGAATTCGGTGGCGTCGATGGTCCCCTTCTCCAGGGCCTGGTACACCTCTCCGCCGGGGAGGTTCTGGGGCACCACGCCCAGTTTGGCGAGGACGCGGCCACCGAAACCGCCGACCCGGAACTTGAGGCCCTGGAGGTCCTCGACGGAGCGGATCTCCTTGCGGTACCAGCCACCCATCTGGGCGGTGGTGTTGCCGCAGGGGAAATTGACGATCCGGTAGCCGGCGAAGAAGTCCCGCAGCAGGGGCAGGCCGTTGCCGTCGCACATCCAGGCATTCATCTGCCGGGCGGTCATGCCGAAGGGCACGGCGCAGTCGAGGGCGAAGGTCTCGTCCTTGCCGAAGAAATAATAGGAGGCGGTGTGGGCGCATTCGACCGTGCCCTGCTGGATGGCATCGACCACGCCGAAGGCGGGGACGAGCTCACCGGGGGCATGGAGCGAAATGGTGAAGTTCCCCCCCGTGGCGTCGGCAATGTACTGGGCGAAGGACTCGCTGGCCCCGAACAGAGCCTGGTGGGACTTGGGGAAGCTGGAGGCCAGGCGCCAACGGATTGGCTGCTCGGCGCGAACCAGCGCCGGCGCGACGCCGCTGGCCAGAATGCCCGCCAGACCCGTATGCCGGAGGAATGAACGACGCTCCATGAGGATGCCCCTTGCCCAAGGTTAATGGCGGTTGATGGAACCTGTCCAGGAATCGGTGCCAGGGTCGCGGGCGATCAGGCACCCCGCTCTTACTGGTCAAGCGTTATCATAATTCAACTCGTCCAGGGAACGGACACCTTCACTGGCTGGCCCTGGCCATGAAGGGTGTCACATCTTCCCGGGTCAGTACCGACCTGGACCTGATGATTTCTCCAAGCATAAATTTCTCCAAGCATAAATAGGTAGCCACACATGAGATTCCTGATCGCGCTCTTCACCCTGCTGTTGTGTGGCTGTACCTCGGAGGTTCTCCTGTCGGACAGCCGTAACGTGGTGATCAGCGCTGACCTGCGCCGCGCCGACGAGGCCCAGGCCATCGCTGACCAAGAGTGCGCCGCCTATGGCAAGAAGGCGTCGTTGATGCGGGAAAACAGCAGAACCAACGTTTCCGCCAATTACATTTTCCAATGCGTGACGCCCTGAACGGCCTTTCATCGCCAGGAATGGCCCCTGGTTGAGGGGGGAATCTCTACTCGTTGCGGTCCTGCAAGCTTCCTCCCCTTTTCCAGGACCGCCACCCCAACGGACCCCTGACGAACTTGATCCCAGGACAGACGGGGGCGTTTGACCTGGTCGCGATCACGGCGGACGACAAGGGCCTCGCCCTGGAACTGGACCTTGCCCCCGACCTGAACGATCATCCCCACGGGCCCTGGCGACCAAGCAATTTCCGCGCCTTGGGCGAATCCATCACCAGACGAGGACCAGACCGATGCTCGAATTCTTCTCCGCCAGCACCCGCATGGTGAACTCCCGCCGGGCCATGGCCGAATGCCTGGAGGCCGCCTTGGGCGAGGGCAACACCGACTGTGACCTGGTGGTCATCCACGCCTCCATGGGCCACGACTTCGCGGCCCTGATCGCCGAGGCCAAGGCCCTGGCCCCCAGCGCCCGCATCGTCGGCTCCTCCTGCTGTGGCGTCGTCGGTAAGGAGGGGGTGAGCGAGTCCATGAAGGACCTGGCCATCATGGCGGTGCGCGGCGCGGCGGAGATCGCCGTGGCCTGCGTGGACGGCATTTACGGCCACAACTCCTTCCAGAAATCCGCCGCACTGGCCGCCCAGCTCAGGACAGCCAACCCCGGCATCAACATGGTGTATTTCCTCGCCCCCGGCATCGACATCGCCGATGACCGCTGCATCGCCGGCATCGAGTCCGTCTTCGGGCCCGATGTGACCATTTTCGGCGCTACCTCCGCCGACAACATGAAGGGCATCACCAGTTACCAGATGGTTGATGACCGGGTTTACGAGCATGCCGCCTATGCCGTGGGCTTCGCCGACCCGACCCTGGACGTCCTCACCCAGGCCACCCACGGCTTCGTTGCCGTGGGCGAGCCCATGATAGTGACCCAATCCGAGGAGAACCGCATCCTCCAACTCGACAGCCGCCCGGCCTGGGCCGAATATACCCGCCGCCTGGCCCTGCCGGAGACCGCCACCTGCGGCGATACCATCCCCATCGGCGCGCTGGCGGAGCACCTGCGGCCCAAGCTGGCGGAGGAATACGGCAATGAGCACATCCTGCGGGTGGTCACCAAGCATGACCCGGACGGGGCCATGCACTACGCCACCACCTGTCCCGAGGGTACCCGCCTTTGGCTGACGGTGCGCGACGAGGAGCGCATCTTCAACGACATGGACCGCATGATGAGCCAGATGGTGGAACGGATCGGGGGGCGGGAGCTGGTGGCCGTCTTCCACGCCGACTGCCTGGCACGGGGACGCTTCCTCTTCAATCGGGTGATGAAGGAGGAACTGGTGGGCCGCATGCAGTATCCCCTGGCCCGGAATGGCGAGATCCCGCCCTGGCTCGGCATGTACGGCTTCGGCGAGTTCGCCCGGCTCGGCGGCAAGAATGAATACCACAACTACACCACGGCGATTTATGCCCTTTGTCGGAATCCTTGAGGCCGCGTGACTCCCAAGCCCCCGACC
>SBFV01000002.1 GCA_006227775.1 Gammaproteobacteria bacterium
CAGAGGCAGGACGGACGGCGTAACAGGCTGCCGCGGCGGCGGGCCAGGCGCAGCATCTCGCAGGCGAAGTCCAGAGCCAGGACGCGCGCCTGACGATAGCGGCGCTGAAGGTCGTCCACCGCCAGGCCGGTACCCGCCCCCAGGTCGAGAATGGTCCTGGGCGTGAGCCGCACATAGTCCAGCCGCTCCAGCAGGCGGGCCGCCATCTCCCGTTGCAGCACCGCGACGCCGTCGTAAGTCGCCGCTGCCCGGTCAAAGGCACGCCTGGCGGCCCGCTTGTCGATGACCGCGTCCGGGCGGGCCCGTGCCGCGGGGCCAGGTGCTCTGACCGCCAAGGATGGGGAAGAGGAAAGGCTGCCCAAAGATGCCAGGGGAGCGGGATCCCGCCCCTGATCCTGGTCATGGTCCCGACCCTGATAATGACCCGGATCCTGGTCCCGGGCATGGCCCTGGCTCTGGTCCTGGGTTTGCGAGGGCAAGGGCAACGCTTGCTCCTGGTCCAGCGGTACGGCTCGAGGATAAGTCTCCATCAGGTCTCCAGTTCCCAAAGAAAGGACAGCAGGGCGGCGGTCGTGGCCGCCGGGTGGGAGAGGAAGGGCGCATGGGCGGCGCGGGGGATGACCTGAATCCACGCTTGGGGCAGCAGGCCGGCGATGGGGCTGGCGACGGCGGCGGGGACCAGGGTGTCGCGCTCGCCGAAGAGCCAGAGGCTGGGGCAGGCCAGGTCCGGCAATCCGGCGCGCAGATCCGCATCCCGCAACAGATCCAGTCCCAGGGCCAGGGCGGCGGGGTCTGGCGCCGGCCGTTCCGCCAATTCCTGGCGCAATTGGCGCAGGGTCTCGCGCGCCGCCTCGCTGCCCTTCACCTGGAGGGCGAGAAAGCGTTGCAAGGTGCCGGCGGGGTCCGCCAGCAAGTCGTCATGGAAGCGGGCCAGCGTCGCGGCGGGCATGGCCGCCGACCAGTCGGCGCCCTGGGCGAAGCGCGGCGTGGCCGTCAGCAGCACCAGACCGCTCAGGCGCTCAGGGGCGTGCCGGGCCGTCGCCAGGGCCACCAGACCGCCCAGGGACCAGCCAACCCAGCAGGCCCGGGCCGGCGCCACCGCCAGGCAGGCCTCCGCCCAGTCGTCCAGTCCCCGCCAGGTCCTGTCCCAGGGGCTGGCGCCATGGCCTGGAAGTTCGACGGCCGTGAGGCGGTGGCCCAGGGCCAGGTCCGCGGGCAGGCCGCGCCAGACGGCGGCGTTCATGCCCCAACCATGGAGCAGGACCAGGTCGGGGCCCCGACCGCGGGTTTCGCTGTAGAGCCGGGTGGTCATGGGGCTAGCCGTGCGGGCGAGGTCCGACTCCACGGGGGTGCCGGAGCCTCCCGTTCCCGCCCAGCCGGGGGCGCCATGGGCTCTGGCATTTCCGGTACATCCGGTGGCACAACCGCCGCGTCCGCCGCATGAGGTAGATCCGGTACATCCGGAGCATCGGGCGCACCCAGTCTAGCCGAGGTCTCCGACAGATCCGCCAGGGCCTCCAGCAGCCGCTCCAGGTCCTGATCCGTGTGCAAGGCGGAGAAGGTCACGCGCAGCCGGGCTGAGCCGATCGGCACCGTGGGCGGGCGGATGGCGGTCACCAGCAGACCCCGGTCCTCCAGGGCCTGGCTCCAGGCCAGGGCACGTTCGGCGCTGCCCGCCAGGATCGGCTGGATGGGGGTCGGTGAGGGCAGGAGGGGCAGGCCAAGCCGAGCGGCCTCGGCCCGGAAGCGCCCGATCAGCGCCCGCAGGCGCTCCCGCCGCCAATCCTCGCGCCGGGCCAGGCTCAGGCTGGCGCGCGTGGCCGCCGCCAGGGCTGGGGGTGGGGCCGTGGTGTAGATGTAACTCCGGGCGGACTGGATGAGGGTCTCGATCAGGTCCTCTCCGCCGGCGACGAAGGCGCCGAAGGTACCCAGGGCCTTGCCCAGGGTACCGACGAGGATCGGGACCTCCGCCACCCCGAGGCCGAAGTGTTCCAGGCTCCCGCGCCCTTCCCGCCCCAGGACGCCGATACCGTGGGCGTCGTCCACCAGCAGCCAGGCCCCCGCCGCCCGGACGATGGCCGCCAGTTCCGGCAGGGGCGCCAGGTCGCCGTCCATGCTGAAGACGCCATCGGTAGCGATGAGGGTTGCCGCGTTACCCTCTGCGATGGGGTGGGCGATGCCTGTACCCTCGGCGTGAACCTGCAACTGGCGACGCAGCGCCCCCAGATCCCCATGGGGATAGCGGCGCAGTCTAGCCCTTGCCAGCAGGGCGCCATCGATGAGGGAGGCGTGGTTGAGCTTGTCCTCGAACACCCTGTCGCCGGGACCGGCCAGGGCCTGGATGACGCCCAGATTGGCCATGTAGCCGGTGGAGAACAGCAGGGCCCGGGGACGGCCGAGGAAGTCCGCCAGTTCCTCTTCCAGCGCCTGATGCTCAGGTCCATGACCCGCCACCAGGTGCGCCGAGCCGCTGCCGACGCCGTATTGGTCGGCACCGCGCTGGCAGGCCGCCACCACCTCCGGATGTCGGGCCAGTCCCAGGTAGTCGTTGGTGCAGAAGGCGATGGCCGGGCGACCGTCCAGGGTCAGGCGCGGACCCGGGGCATCGGCGATCAGCCGTCGCCGGCGGTAGAGATGCGCCGCCCGGCGACGCCCCAGCTCGGGATTCAGATCACGCATCAGGTCCAGATCTTATCCCGGATGGATTTCAATTCTCGGTCTGTGGAGGGAGGGTCGGGAGGCCGCTGACGGGGATGTCGACCGCGGGGAGGCGATCGTCAAGCCTACAGGGACGTATTCAC
>SBFV01000277.1 GCA_006227775.1 Gammaproteobacteria bacterium
CTGGGAGGCGAAGTATAGCCGACGCCTTACCCTTTGCCCTCAAGCCCGGGAGGGTCGGAACAGCGAGCCGAGCTTGGTGGCACCCTGGCCCAACCAGCCCGGTAGCCGGGCCGTGATGGGCCTGGCTATCTGTATAATGCCCATCCCCTTCCCGATCCAACCGGTCCTCAGACATCACCCGTGAGTTCGCCGCTGAGCGCTTCCCGACTGATTCGCATCGCCCTCGGCCTGGGGATCACGCTCCTGACGCTGTTGATCCTCTGGGTCCTGCTGTCCATGACCGATCAGATTCTGTCGGTGTGGCAGGGCCTGGAGCGCTTGCCAGGCTGGGTCTTCTGGCTTTACTGCCTGGCCATCCTGGGTATCCTGGTGGCGGGGGGCTATGCCTTCTGGAAGTTGCTGCGCTCCCGCCGTGCCGCGCCCCCTACCCGCGAGCCCCCGCTGGACCGCGAGGCCCTCGAACGGCGGCTGGAGGCGGACGCCTCCGCCGGTATCGATATCGCCGCCGTCCGTCGCGAGCTGGCCCTGTTGCAACAGCGCAAGGGGGCCGGTCGCATCCATGTCAGCTTCTTTGGCGAGATCAGCAGTGGCAAGTCGAGCCTGATCAAGGCCTTGCTGCCGGGGTCGGTGCTGGAGACCAGCGCCGTCGGGGGCACCACCCGCGAGATCGCCGCCTATTCCTGGCACAGCCCCAGTGGTGATGAGCTTATCCTCACGGACATGCCCGGCACCAACGAGGTCGGCCAGGGGCTGGACGATCTGGCCCGCGCCGAGGCCCTGCGCTCCCACCTGGTGGTCTATGTCTGCGACGGGGATCTGAGCCGTACTCAGTATCAGGAACTCCAGGCCCTGCTGGAGCTCGGCAAGCCCCTCATCGTCGCCCTCAACAAGACCGACCGTTACCGGCGCGAGGAACTGGACCTGCTGCGGGACCGACTCGCCGAGCGGCTGGCGGAGGGAGTGACCGCGAGGCCGGCGGAGGGAGTGACCGCGGGGCTGACGAAGGGCGTGAGCGCGAGGCTGGCGAAGGGTGTGAGTGAGAGGCTGGCGGAGGGTGTGAGTGCGAGGCCGGCGGAGGGTGTGAGTGCGAGGCCGGCGGAGGGTGTGAGCGCGAGGCTGGCGGAGGGCGGGCCTACGACCAGTGCCAGCCCCGCCGCCGGGCGGGCGCTGACCTTGGCGACCCCGGCGCAAGCCCCGGAGGCGGGCCGGGATGCTGGCCGTGGCCGGCGCCGGCGCGGTGCGGGGCGCCGGGTGGACCTGGTGGCCGTCCAGGCGGGGGGGCGCCGGGAGGTCCTGGTGGTCGGTCCGGACGGCACGGAACGGACCGAGGTCCGGGAGTTGCCGCCCCGGGTGGATGAATTGCGCGCGGCCCTGCAACGCCACCTGGACGAGGACCCGGCGGTCCTGGAGAAGCTGCGTGACACCAGCGTCTTCGTCCTGGTGGCGAAGCGCCTGGACGAGGCGGAGCAGGCCCACCGGACCCGGCGCGCCCAGGAACTGACCGTTTCCTACTCCCGCAAGGCCATGGTTGGCGCCATGGCGGCGGTGGCGCCGGGCTCGGATCTCATCATCCAAGGCTATCTGGGCGTCGCCCTGGTCAAGGAGCTCTCGGCCCTTTACCAGGTCCCCGTGCGGGAGATGGACACGGACCTGCTGCTGGAACTGGCGCGCAAGCGGGTCGCCCGCCATACCACCATCATCCTCGCGGTGGCCGGCAATGCCCTCAAGGCCTTCCCCGGCGTTGGCACCCTGGTCGGGGGCCTGGCCCAGGCGGTGGCCTATGGCATGATCTTCGAGGCCCTGGGCAAGGCGGTGGCCCAGTCTCTGGAATCCCGGGGCGTGCTGCGGCCCGCCCAGGCGGCGCAAGTCTTTGAGGAGAGCCTGAGTGAAAATCTCGAAGCGCGTGCAAGACGCTTTGCCCGACTTGCCCTGGAAGTCGCTCGCGCGGATCGGCCGGGACTGGAAAAAAAGCCTGGGTCTTGAAGGGCAGGCGGGCGCCGAGGTTGCCCCGACCGGCGCAGCGGCCAGCGATCCGACCGGCGCACCAGCCAGCGGAGCCGTCAAGGAACCGACCAGCGCGCCAGCCAGCGGAACCGACCAGGAGGTGACCGGCGGTCCGGTTGGCGGACCAGTCAGCGCGCCGGCCAGCGGACCCGCCGGTCATCGGGGCGGCGAACGACCCGACGGCTGGGAACTGGAACGGATGGCGGCCAGGTCGGGCGGCCAGCCCGGTTTCATCACGCCTCAGGGCGGGGAGGGGGAGCCCGGACACCTGGACCTGGCCCGGGAGAGTCTGCGCGATCTGGTCGCCGATGCGCGCATCCCCCCCGAGGTGCGCGAGGCCCTGGCGGAGGATTACCGGCAGGTGGAGGCCATGCTCGCCAAGCTGGAGCAGGGCCACATCCATATCGCCGTCTTTGGCCGGGTGAGCGTCGGCAAGTCCGCCACCCTCAACGCCCTGCTCGGCGAGCATCATTTCAGCACCAGCCCCCTCCATGGGGAGACCAAGGCCACCCAGATGGGCCGGTGGGAGGAGTACGAAAGCGGTGGGGTCTATTTCATCGACACCCCGGGCCTCAACGAGGTCAGGGGGGAGGAACGGGAGCGTCTGGCCCAGGAGGTGGCCAGCCGGGCCGATCTGGTGCTGTTCATCGTCGACGGCGATCTCACCGAGACCGAGATCCGCGCCCTGCGCCTCCTGGTGAGCCTGCAACGGCCGACCCTGCTGGTGTTCAACAAAATCGACCGCTATACGCGGGAGGAGCGGGACCTGCTCTTCGCCTCCCTGCGCCGTCATA
>SBFV01000268.1 GCA_006227775.1 Gammaproteobacteria bacterium
TAACCTCAGATCCGCCACGAGGATATCGGGAAGATGCTCCTCGACCGCGCGCAGGGCCTGCTCACCATCGATGCAACTGGCCCTGATCTCAAAATCGGGGTACTCCCCCAGCAGGGTTTTCAGACCAACCAAGCATACCGGTTGCCCATCGGCCAGAACTAAGCTGATAGCCATCGCTACTTCCCCCAGGATCTTCCCCGAACTTTGATATGGGATCGCGCCCCACCCTTAGAAACCGCCCATCCATTGTTTCCGCAGTGGAGCGGGTCCCTCCGGCGATAAACCGGGAACTGGAAAATGGACGCTTTCTTTGTGATGAAAGGCCCGGTTGGTGTCTTTCACGCCAACCAAAGTCAGGGTCAAACTGCTTACTAAAGTCATAGGGTAAAACGTCCATTGGTTAGGTTCCAGGATGAGTTCCTATGACCAATACTTTAAATCATAGTATTACTGTCGGGATTAAACGGCTCCGGCGAAGGATAAGGCCGCTCCGATTCAAATGCAACAATCTGTTTTAATTTAATATTTATCCCGACTCAGCCAGACTGGCGGTCAGGAATTCGCATTAAGAGGATCATGCCATGTGGCCAACAGCATTCCACCACCAACGCATGTCACCGCAGACCCACGGATGCGTCCTGGCCATCACCACCGTGGTTTCAATCGGACTGTCTGACATCCGACAGGCCCTGGCTGCACCCCAGACCAACCAGACCAGCCCGGATGTCCAAGCCGTGGCCAAACAGAATTCCTGCGGTTCGGATTTGACCTGTGGGCGGGAGACCCAGATTGCATCGGCGAAGAACAACAAACGGCTGGTGCCGGACCTTGCCCAGTGGGAACCGACCCAGTTGGATCAAACCCCTACGGCAATCCAGGTCGCCGACACGGCAAATCGGAAAGCCTACGCAGAACCGACCACCGGCATGGCTTTCGCTCGCATTCCCGGGGCCTGTTATCGGATACCCCCGGCAGATCCAACCAGCCAACCTCTCCCCCACCTGGCGGGCACCCAGGCCTGCTTCCCGACCTTCGATCTCAGCATCCACGAGGTCACCTTCACCGAATACGACCATTTTGCCCAGGCAACCGAGCGCGAGTTGCCCGATGACAATGGCTGGGGGCGGGGATCTCGTCCGGTGATCAACGTCAGCGTCTATGACGCCATGGCCTTCGCTACCTGGCTCAGCCGGCAATCCGGTGAGACCTTTCGCTTGCCCACCGAGTTGGAATGGGAGCACGCCGCCCGGGGCGGAAGCCGGACACGGTACCCTTGGGGAGATGACCTGGGCATCAACCAGGCCAACTGCAATGGTTGCGGCAGTCGTTGGGATGGCAACGAGACGGCCCCGGTAGGGTCCTTCGCCCCCAATCCCTGGGGCTTACACGACATGATCGGCAACGTCGCGGAATGGACCTGTTCGATCCGCGATCCTGATCCGGTACAGTCCTTCGAAAATTGCGACAGTCCTTATGCCTCGCGCCGACGCGTTTATCGCAACGGTGGCTGGAGTGACGGTCCCGATCGCCTGGCGGCCAACTTCCGCGACTGGAATGCTGGCATCCGCAAGACGGATTTTGTCGGCTTCCGCCTCCTGCGGGAGTGTAGCGAATGCAGCACCGCGACCCCCAAGCGGATCATAACGAATTCACCCGCGACCCCCTCACCGGGAGAAGAAGGATGAAGCAGTTGCCCCCGATCGCACACCTCGTCTCCCCCTTCCTCATTTTCCAGATCTTGCTTGTCCCCACGGTTACCGCCCAGCCCCAGCCACAGGACGGCGGCGCCCTATACCAGGCCCATGCCTGCGCTAGCTGTCACGGCAAGAACGGCCTCCAGCCCATCTCCCCGGACTACCCCATGCTCGGCGGTCAAAATGCGCGGTATCTGTTGCGGCAGATGATCGACATCCGCGACGGTACCCGCACCAATGCCCTGGCGGCCACCATGCGGGCGTCCGTCGGCAAGGTTTCCGACGAGGATTTCGCCATCATTGCTGAATGGCTGTCGCGCAAGTAGGGGGTGAGGAACAGCCCCCCCCGGGAAGCGGGATTATCGGTCCTGGGCGGATGATGGCATCACCTGAGATGACGCCATCATCCAGCCAAGGAGCCTGAAGGCCGGTCTCTCGCCTCCCCCGCCGGTGAAAGGGCCCGAACGGCACTATCGGGTCAGATGTAATGGAGCCTCCGGCATTTTCAGGTGCCATCCCAGGAAGGCCAGATCAGGCCACAATCTCCCCCTCCAGCACCTTCTCGAAGACCAGGGTGCCGTTGTCCACCTCGACCTCGATGACATCGCCAGGGCCGAAGCGGCCGGCGAGGATCTCCTGGGCCAGGGGATTCTCCAACTGGGCGCGGATGGCGCGCTTGAGGGGCCTTGCGCCATAGACCGGGTCGAAGCCCGCCTCGCCCAGGTGGTCGAGGGCGGCGTCGTCCACCACCAGCTTCATGTCGCGATCCGCCAGGCGCTTCTGCAGGAAGCGGATCTGGATGCGGGCGATGGAACGTATCTGGTCGCGCCGCAAGGGGTGGAAGACCACGATCTCGTCCAGGCGGTTGATGAACTCGGGCCGGAAGGCGACCCGCACCACCTCCATCACCGCCACCTTCATCTGCTTGTAGCGATCCTCCCCGGCCATCTGTTGGATGACGTCCGAGGCCAGATTGGAGGTCAGGACGATGACGGCATTACGGAAATCAACCGTGCGGCCCTGACCGTCGGTCAGGCGCCCATCGTCCATAACCTGCAGCAGGACGTTGAAGACATCGGGGTGGGCCTTCTCCACCTCGTCCA
>SBFV01000087.1 GCA_006227775.1 Gammaproteobacteria bacterium
GCTCGACTGGCTCAATCAGCACTATATCCAGCACGCCGATCCCAGGCGGATCGCCCATCTGCTGCGCCCCCACCTCGGTGACTTGGGAATCGACCCGGCCGAGGGTGCCGACCTGGTGGCGGTGGTCAAGGCCCAGGCGGCCCGGGCCAAGACCTTGGTGGAACTGGCGCGCATCAGTGCCTTCGTCTACCGTGACTTCGAGGACTATGACGAGGCCGCGGCGAGGAAACACCTGGGTCCGGCGGCGGAGGAACCCTTGTCCCTCCTGCGGAGGGAACTGGACATGCTGGCCCTGGAGGACTGGGAACCAGGGACCCTGGAGCACGTGGTCCACCGCGTGGCGGAAGAGCTGGACCTGAATCTGGGCAAGGTCGCCCAGCCCCTGCGCGTGGCGGTGGTGGGGCGGGCCGCCTCACCGGGGATCGATCTTACCCTGACTCTGGTCGGCAAGGAGGCGACCTTGCGCCGCATCGACCGGGCCCTCGGCACTATCCGCCAGCAGCGGGTGGAGGGGTGATGGCCTGATATCTCTGGCCCTGGCGCCTAGGGTCGCCAGAAGGCTGGAGCCAGGAGGACCAGGAGGGTGAAGACCTCCAGACGCCCCAAGAGCATGGCGAAGCAGAGGATCCACTTGGCGGTGGGGCTGAGGTTGACGAAATGAGCCCCAACCTCCCCCAAGCCGGGCCCCAGGTTGTTGAGGGCGGCGGCGACGGCGGAGAAGGCGGTGGTCAGGTCCAGGCCGGTGGCGGCGAGGGCCAGGTACATCAGGGTGAAGCAGGCGACATAGAGGGAGAAAAAGCCCCAGACGGCATCCACGACGCGATGGTTGACGCTGCGGCCGCCGACACGGACGGGAATCTGGGCGTTGGGGTGGATGAGGCGGTCGATCTCCCGCAGGCCCTGCTTGATGAGTAGCAGGAAACGGATGACCTTGATCCCCCCGCCGGTGCTACCGGCGCAGCCACCGACGAAGCTGCTGAAGATCAAGAGGATGCCCAGGAAGATCGGCCATTCGTAAAAGGCCGAGGTGCTGAAGCCGGTGGTGGTAGCGATGGAGACGGTGTGGAAGAGCCCCTGGAGGAAAGACTCGCTCCAACTGACATAGGTGCCGGTGAGGTAGAGGCCCAGGCAGACGATGGCGGTGGTGAGGGCCATGAGGACCAGGTAGAAGCGGAACTCGCTGTCCAACCAATAGCCCGACAGGCTGCGACGGTTCCAGGCGAGGAAGTGCAAGGCGAAATTGACCCCCGAGATGAGCATGAAGACCACGGCGATCATCTCGATGAGATCGCTGTCGAAAAAACCGATACTGGCGTCATGGGTCGAGAACCCGCCGATGGCCACGGTAGAGAAGGAATGACCAATAGCGTCGAAGGGGGTCATGCCCGCCAGCCAGTAGGCCAGGGCGCAGGCGATGGTCAGCCCGAGGTAGATGTACCAGAGGGCCTTGGCGGTCTCGGTGATGCGGGGGGTGAGCTTGTTGTCCTTGACGGGCCCGGGGGTCTCGGCCCGGTAGAGTTGCATGCCGCCGATGCCCAGGATGGGCAGGATGGCGACCGCGAGGACGATGATGCCCATGCCGCCTAGCCATTGGAGTTGCTGGCGGTAATAGAGGATGGCGGGGGGCAGTTCGTCCAGACCGATGATGACCGTGGCCCCGGTGGTGGTCAGGCCGGAAATGGATTCGAAAGCAGCGTCGGTAATGGAAAGATGGGGTTCCTCGGCGAGGACGAAGGGGAGGGCGCCGGCCAGACCCAGGACGCTCCAGAACAGGGCCACCACCATGAAGCCTTCCCGGAGCTTGAGTTCCTCGCGCTTATGGCGGACCGGTAACCAGATGAGGGTGCCCAGCACCAGCAGCAGGACCATGGCGGTCAGGAAGGCCTCGGCGGTGCCGTCCTCGTAGAAGTAGGACACCCCGACCGGGGGCAGTATGGTGAGGCTGAAGACCATCAGGAGCAGTCCCAGCACCTTCTGGACGGCGGCGGCTTTCATGCCCCGCCACCCCGCCGGCGAGCAGGCCGGCCCCCTGGATCCAGACGCGGCCCGGGCTCAGGTCCCGGTATCCGGGCAAAGGTTTCCGACCTGAGCTTCACAGGAAGGTCACCGGCACCTGGAACAGCTTTTCCACCTCCGCCACCCAGTGTTTGTCCTGGAGGAAGAGGATGACGTGGTCCTCGGCCTGGATGACCGTGTCGTGGTGGGCCATGAGGACTTCCGGGCCGCGGACGATGGCGCCGATGGTGGTACCCGGCGGCAGCTTGATCTTCTCGATGGGTCGGCCGATCACCTTGCTCAGCCTGGCATCGCCGTGGGCGATGGCCTCGATGGCCTCGGCCACGCCGCGCCGCAGGGAATGCACGGCCACTACGTCGCCCCGGCGCACGTGTTTCAGCAGGCTGCCGATGGTGGCCTGCTGAGGGGAGATGACCACGTCGATGCCGCCGCTTTGCATCAGCTCCACGTAGGCCGGGCGGTTGATGAGTGCCATGACCTTGCGCGCCCCCAGGCGCTTGGCGAGCATGGCGGAAAGGATGTTGTCCTCGTCGTCGTTGGTCACGGCGCAGAAGACGTCGGTGTCCTCGATGTTCTCCTCCCGCAGCAAGTTCTCGTCGGCGGCGTCACCGTGGAGGACGATGGTGCGCTCCAGGATCTCGGCGATCTGCTTGCTGCGGTTGAGGTCCCGCTCGATCAGCTTGACCCGGAAGTCATTCTCCGTCGCGCTGGCCAGTCGGGTGCCGATGTTGCCGCCCCCGGCGAAGATCAGGCGCTTGTAAGGCATCTCCAGTCGCTGGAGCTCCCCCATGACGGTGGCGATATGGCTGGGGGCGGCAATGAAGAAGACCTCGTCGTTGGCCTCGATGATGGTGTCCCCGGTGGGCTCGATGGCACGGTCCTGGCGATAGATGGCCGCGACCCGGGTCTCCACGTCCGGCATATGATCGTAGAGGGTGCGCAGGGCCTGTCCTACCAGGGGACCGCCCTCGTAGGCCCGGACCGCCACCAGCCGCACCCGGCCACCGGCGAAGTCCAGGACCTGGAGGCTGCCGGGGTGCTCCAGCAGGCGCAGGATGTACTGGGTGACCAGTTGTTCGGGGCTGATGCAGACGTTGATGGGCAGGGCGCCGGTGGCGAAGAGCTCCGGGTGTTCGAGAAAGCCGGGGGACCGCACCCGGGCGATGCGCGTCGGGGTATGGAACAGGGTGTAGGCCACCTGACAGGCGATCATGTTGGTCTCGTCACTGTTGGTGACGGCCAGAATGATGTGGGCGTCCTCCGCCCCGGCCCGCTGCAGTACGTCGGGGTGGGCGCCATGGCCGTGGACGGTGCGCAGGTCGAAGCGGTCCTGGAGTTCCCGCAACAGGGTGGGGTTCTGATCCACCACCGTGATGTCGTTGGCCTCGCCGGAGAGGTTGGCGGCTACGGACCGGCCCACCTGGCCGGCGCCAAGGATGATGATCTTCATGTCAGCGCCGTTCCTTGATCTCGATGCCCAGGGAACGGAGCTTGCGGTAGAGGTGGGTGCGCTCCATGCCCGCTTCCTTGGCCATCTTGCTGACGTTGCCGCCGTGTTTTTCCAATTGGTATTCCAGGTAGGTCTTCTCGAACTGTTCCCGGGCCTCGCGCAGGGGCTGGTCGAAGGACATGAGACCCTCCAGATTCGGTGCCGGGGTACTCCTGGCGGCCCCCAGGGTGGACTCGACCTCGTCCTGGGAGACCTCGTCCCCCGCCCCCAGGATGAGGACCCGCTGCACCAGGTTCTTCAACTCGCGGATGTTCCCCGGCCAGGCGTAATTGCGCATGTAGTTCTGGGCGCCGACGCTGAACCGGCGGTAGGGGAGCTTCTCGTGGGTGGCGAAGTAATCGACGTAATAGTTCAACAACTCCGGGATGTCCTCGTTGTGGTCGCGCAGGGGGGGAACCTGGAGAGGGACCACGTTGAGGTGGTAAAAGAGGTCCTCGCGGAAGCGTCCGGCGCGCACCTCCTCCTCCAGATTGTGCTGGGTGGCGGCGATCAGGCGGACGTCGATGATCACCGGCTCCGTACCCCCTACCCGCAGGAAGGAGCCCGTGTCCAGGGCGCCGAGGAGTTGGGCCTGAACGCTGAGGTCCATGTCGCCCACCTCGTCGAGGAGCAGGGTGCCGCCGGCGGCTTGTTCCAGACCGCCGTAGTGAACATGGCTTTCCTGTTCGCTGCCGAACAGCTCCCGGGCGGCGTTGACGCGGGCGATGCCCGACACGCCGAGGTCGATGAAGGGCCGTTCCCGGCGGGCGCTCTGGGAGTGCAGATAGCGGGCGAAGGTCTCCCGGCCGCTGCCGGCCTCGCCGTTGATGAGGACCCAGGTATCGTGCTGGGCGATGCGCTTCACCTGTTCCCGCAGGCGCTGCATGGCCGGACTACGGCCGATGGGCTCGTGGACCAGGGCGGTGCGCCGCTTGAGACCAATGTTCTCCCGGGCCAGTTTGTCCGCTTCCAAGGCCCGCTCCGTGGTCAGCAGCAGCTTGGCCATGGACAGGGGTTTTTCCAGGAAGTCATAGGCCCCCAGGCGGGTGGCCTCCACGGCCGTCTCCACGGTGCCATGGCCGGACATCATGATCACCGGGCAGGGCAGGCCGTCATCCTCCGCCCATTCCTTGAGCAGGCTGATACCGTCCAGATCGGGCATCCAGATATCCAGCAGGATGAGGTCCGGTCGGCGTTCGCGCAGGGCGCGGCGGGCGGTGGCGCCGTTCTCGGCGGTGGCGACGGCGTAACCCTCGTCCTCCAGGATCTCCTGGACCAGGGCGCGAATATCGGGCTCGTCGTCGACCACCAGGATGTAGGCTGCGCTCATGCTCAATCTCGCTCTGACGGGGCATTGGTGGTACCGGCGGGGGAGGGACCCGGGGGTACGCGGGGGGCCGGGGAGGGGGCTTCTCGGCGGACCTCGATGGGCGGTTCATCCGACGGGGCCGACCGAGGGGCGATGGCCCTGGGAATCGTGTCCGTGGCGCCCCGCGGCGGTGCTATTCCCTCTTCGCGCCATAAGGGCAGGCGGGCCGAAAGCCGGGCGCCCCCCTTGAGGTTTTCAGCCCAAATGATACCGCCGTGTTCCTCGATAATCTTCTTGACGATGGCGAGTCCCAGGCCAGTTCCCTTGGCCTTGGTGGTGACATAGGGCTCGAAGAGGTTGTCCAGCAGGTCCAGGGCGATGCCGCCACCGTTGTCTTCGACCGCCAGTTCCAGCAACGGCCGCTCTTGATCCTCCAGCCGGCGGGTAGCGACCCGGACCCTGGCGTGGGGCTTGTCCTCCACGGCCTCCAGGGCATTTTTGACCAGGTTGTGCAGCACCTGACGCAGGCGCAGAGGGTCACCCTTGATAAGCGCCTCGCCGCCCTGGAGTTCGGTTTCGACGGCGGGGGCGGCCTTGTAGAGTTCCATGACCTCCGCCACCAGCCGGTCCAGCCGCAGGGGCTCGGGCTCCACCTTGGGGGAACGGGCGTAGTTGGAAAAGTCGTTGACCATGGCCTTCATGGCCTCGACCTGCTGGACGATGGTGTGGGTGGCCCGATCCACCACCCGGGCCTCCGCCTCCGGCAATTTGGCCAGCAGCTTGTGGCGCAGACGCTCCGCAGAGAGCTGGATGGGGGTCAGGGGGTTTTTGATCTCGTGGGCCAGGCGGCGGGCCACCTCCCCCCAGGCGGCGTCGCGCTGGGCGGTGATGAGGCGGGTGACGTCATCGAAGACCACGACATGGCCCCGCTCCTCCCCATCGGGCTGGATCAGGGGGCTGCCGCGACACATGAGCACCTGGCGGCCCTCGGCGCCGAAGAGACTGACTTCCTGACGCCACTCAGCGTGTCCCTCCAGGTGGTTGCGCACCGCTTCCACCCAGGCGAGGATGTTAGGATGGTGGCGGGTGAGGGCGTCGAGACCCTCATCGCTCAGGTCCGGTTCGCTCAGACCCAGGATCTGGTGGGCGGCGGGATTGACGGTACGCAGGCGGTGGTTGCCATCCAGGACGATCACCCCGGAGGACAGGCGCCCCAGCACCGTCTCCAGGTAGAGCCGCTCCGCCTCCACTGCCTGTTGGGAGCGGGCCGCCGCATCCCGGGCCCGGGCCAGGCGGCGGGTCATGGAATTGAAGGAGGCGACCAGAAAGCTGAGTTCGTCTTCCTGCCGGGGGAGGGGCAGGCGCAGTTCGTAGTCCCCCTCGGCCACGGCACGGGTGCCGCGGGCGATGGCCGCCACGGGCGCCACCAGCCGTCGGGCCAGGTGAAAGGCGGCTACCAGTGCCGTGAGCAGGCCGAAGAGGAGGACCAGGGAGAGGCTGAGGGAGAAACTCCATTTGAGGGACTGGCGCAGATAGCTCAGTTCCTTGTAGCGGTTGTAGGCCTTCTCCAGATTGGCGGCCAGGCCGCTGATATGCTCGGAGGTAGGAAAGATGGCCTGCATGACCAGGTTGCGTCCCACTGGGTCCGCCACCAGCACCCGCACCACCAGTTCCTGATTGGCGCCGTTCTCCAGCTCCACCTGGTTGATGCCCGCGCTGGCGCGGCGCAACAATTCCCGGTCGGGCAGATTGGGGACCAGTTGGGTCGGGTCCTCGCTGGAGTTGCCCCGCACTTGGCCGTTGCCTCCAAAGACGGCGATCTCCACGGCCCCCGCCTGCTGGCGCAACTGACCCAGCCGCAGGGCCAGGGCCGTGGAGGAACTGTCCTCGATGCCGGCCAGGAGCTGTTCCGTGTAGCGGATCAGGACGCGCTGATTGAGGTCCAGGGAGGCCTGATTGAGGTTCAGGGCGTCCTCCATGGCACGGTCGATCTCGACGTCGAACCAGGAGTCGATACCCCGCAGAAGGAAGCCGAGGGAGTAGTAATAGACCACGGCGACCGGCAGCAGGGAAACCAGGCCGAACAGCAGCACCAGTCGCCCGGTGAGGCGGGAGCCGGCGACCTTGTGCCGATAGCCCCGCACCAGGCGGATCAGGTTGGCCACCACCATGCCCGCCAGGACCAGGAGCCCCAGCAGGACCACGGCGAGGAGGGGCACGAAGGCCCGACTCAGGCTGGCGGAGTTCTGTACCGCGCCGCTCATGAGATCGAGGGCGACGAGCAGAACGACCAGGAGCAGGATGACCGGGAGCAGGCCCGGCTGGCGCCAGGAGGTCAGGGTTGCAACGGCCATGTGGTCCAGCCCGAGGAAAGTTTCCAGGAGGGGAGCAGGTAGGCGAGGGGCCGCAAGGGCAGTGGGAGTTCCTCGATGTCGAGGGAGATCTTGAGATCGATCTCATGTTTGGCCCCCGTCACCAGTTCCCCCTGGCCAAGCAGGGGCAGATCGCGCAGATCGCCCAGGGCGGCCAGGGCGGCGTCCCGGGTGACATACCGCTGACCGGCGCCGGGGACGGGGCCGACCAGGTAGCGCTCCGCCAGGGGCTGATAGCGGATTTCGTAACGCAGGCGGCGGTCCACCAGGCTGGCATCCCACACCCAGTCATCCACCCGACGGACCTGATAGTGAATCTCGAGGGTCAAGGGGACGCCGTTATCCAGGGCCTCCAGTGCCCGAGGGCTGAGGGCCGGCGTGAAGCGGACATCCATCTGCCACTGATCGTCCTGGACCCGGGGGGTGACGGCCTCGATCTGGAAGGCGGGGCGGGCAAGGGCTAGAGCGGGCATCAGCCATGCCAACAGATACAGCCAGAGGTGGCCCCGGGGCCCGCGAGAGGCATGCGCCCCGGGGATCCAGGCCCGGAGCCAGAGCCGCCACGGCCAGGAAGCGGGGGCGGCGCCGCGCCTTCGCGCCGACCCTGGGCCGGCAAGGACCCGACGGCCCCCGTCGAAGAGGCCGTTCATGGGGCCTCCTTGCGCAGGCGAGCAAAGTAGAAGCCGTCTCCGCCCTCCGCCGCGGGCAGGACCTGGCGGCCGCGGGGTCGCGCCTGGCCCCACTCCGCCTGTATGGGGACCTCGCTGGCGTCGCGGTGGCGGGAGAGAAAGGCCTGGATCTGCCATTCGTTCTCCTCCGCCA
>SBFV01000337.1 GCA_006227775.1 Gammaproteobacteria bacterium
ATGGGTCAGCTTGGTGAACGGCAGGACGATGAGAAAGATCTCCACCGCCAGGATATGGATGCCCAAGGCGACCGGATACGGGTTGATCAGGCGGTGATATGCCACGTAGCCCGTCAGCACCACCAGGAAGGTCACAGCCCAGGTCAGGTAATCCTCGAAACCGCTCAGGTGCTTTTTCACCGGATGGGTCAGACGATGCACCAGGGCGGCTACCAGGCCCGCCAGGGTCAGGGCGGAGATGGCGTCGATCACCGGGTTGGGCAGGCCTGGCCAGGCTAAGCCGAACACGCTCTTGATCAGCTCGATATGCGGGATGAAGAGGAAGAGGACGATGATGAAACCCAGGTGCCAGACCCAGCCGACCAGGACATCGAAACCGGAGCGCTTGAAGGTGCCCGGATCGGCGAAGGAGCGGGTGAAGACGGTACGCAAACCCGGACCCCACTCGCTACCACGGGCCTCGGCGAAGTTGTGACTACGGCCCAACCAGAAGATCTCGACCAGGCGCGCCAGTAGTCCCAGGGCGAAGATGGCCAGGGCCCAATCGAACATGGGGCCCTTGGTCCACAGCAGAAATTCCATCGAGTCGCTCATAGGGTCTGCTCCAGTTGCTCGACGGTGACGGGTTCGCGATTCGCCACCGCCTGATGTTGCTTTCTCTTGGCCAGGGCCGCCGCCGCGCCGCCGATGACGAGGCCCGCGACGCCCGCTGCCGCCAGCGTGGTGCTGGCATTGGCCGTGGGGACAGACAGGGCCTGATAGAAGCTGCCCGCATCCCAGAAATCGGGCTCGGAGCAGCCCAGGCAGGGATGACCGGACTCCACCGGCCAACTGGTGCCGGCGTTCCAGCGCATGGTAGCGCAGGCGTTATAGGTACTCGGGCCCTTGCAGCCCAGGCGATAGAGACACCAGCCCGCCTTGGCCCCCTGGTCGTCGAAGGTCTCGGCGAACAGGCCCTTGTCATAGAAGGGGCGGCGATAGCAACGGTCATGGATGGACTGACCGAAGAAGGCCAGAGGTCGGCCATAGGCATCCAGCTCCGGCAACTTGCCGAAGGTCAAGAACTGGGCGAGAACCCCGGTGATGACCGTGGGAATGGGGGGGCAGCCGGAGACATTGATCACCGGCTTGTCGGTGATGACATCAGACACCGCCACCGCCCCGGTCGGATTGGGGTTGGCCCGGGGCAGACCGCCAAAGGCGGCGCAGGTACCCACGGCGATCACGGCCGCGGCGCCTTCCACCGTTTCCAGCAGGATATCCAGGTTGCTGTGGCCGGCGATGGTGGAGTAGCCCATGTTTGCGCCCGGTCCCGGCAGCGAACCGTCCACCACCACCAGGTAGGAGCCATGGTTCTCCCGCATCGCCTGGAGGCGGGCCTCCTCGGCCAGGTCGCCGGAAGCGGCTTGCAGGGTGTGGTGATAGTCCAGGGAGATGACGTCGAGGATCAGGTTCTCCACCGTCGGCGAATGGCTGCGGGTCAGGGACTCGGTGCAGCCCGTGCACTCCTGGAAGGAGAGCCAGATGACGGAAGGCCGCCGGGCCTGGTCGAGGGCCGCCGCGATGGCCGCCGCCATGGTCGGCGGCAGCGCCATCATGGAGGCGGTGGCGGCGCAGAACTTCAGAAAGCCTCGACGCGACACCCCGTGCTCGCGCAAGCTCTCGCCTAGGGTCTTTGAGGTGGCCATTTTCCCTCCCGTCGGTTTAGGACCACTACTTGACCGGCTGGGCCGGCCCCCCGCGGGGCGGGGATACTGCTGACGACAAACACTGGCGGTGATCCCAGGGATACCGCCCGCTTAAGGCCCAGGGCCAGGAATGCTGGGCCTGGTACCACCCCGGACCTGGTGGATCCCGGGGTCACGAAACTCAAATCTGGTCCATCCCCGCCGGGGTACCGGCCGCGGCGGCCAGGGGGGGCGGGGCATGACCGGCTTCAGCGCCCGCCCCTGGACCCTCCAGCAACGACTCCAGGCGCGTGGCGGCCTCCGCCAGATCCTCTGGCTGCGCCAACAGAATGGTGGGAATCCGGTCGATCTCGATATGCAGGGCGAGGCGCTCGCCCTCGGTATTGCGGTGATCGATCAGCCAGACGCCGGGGATGGCGGACTCCCAGATATGACTCTCGCCGAGGGCATGGACGCTGGCCTCCACCTCCCCTCGCCCCAGGCGCTGGAGCAGGCGGGCCTCGTCACCGGGGCCAAAGGGGATAGCGCGTAAATCGATGACCGTCGGCTCGCCCGTCAGGACGAGACGCTCCAGCCCGTGACGGATTTCATGGAGAATAGGCAGGGCGTTGCCCCAGTCCGGGGCAACCGGGGGGGATTCCACCGCGATCGCGATGCTGTCGAGGGCGGACATAATGCGTATAAGCGCATAGGCAAATAATTAATTGTTCATTATAGGTAAGTGACTGACGGATTTGATTGACATGGCTCAGCAAAACGGCATCGAAAAGCCTTGCCAGGGGGGCCTCATTCCTCCGCGTCCCAGGCCCGCAGCAGTTCCCGAATTCTGGCCATGGCCAAGGGTACGGCCGCCGCGACCTCCGGACTGAGTTGGTCCCCCCACTCGATCACCGCGGGCTCTACCCCCACCAGCGCGCGGCGCCGGGGCAGGGAAGCCGTGATCCGGGCCATGTCCATAAGGTCCATGAGGCTGACCTCATGGACACTCTTACCCCGGCCACTGAGCTGGCGATCCATGGCTTCCCCCTCGAAGACCCGCACCGTCCCTGGGCGCTCCCCCATGATGGCGGCATCCACCACGATCAAGCGTGGGCTGTC
>SBFV01000020.1 GCA_006227775.1 Gammaproteobacteria bacterium
GGTCCCGTTGGTGACGGCGTTCTGCGCAGCATTGGCCGCGCCCTGACCGATCCCGGCCAACTGCATCAGGCGCGAGTGGTAGTTGTTGAACTCCCCCGAGGCGAGGTTCGAGGCGAACTCCGTCTGAGCCCGCAAGGCGTTGCCGCCGAGCGCCGAGCCCCGCGCCACCGGCCACATAGGCGAAATCCTGACCATGATCCAGTCCCTGATCGCCAAGGGCCATGCCTACACCGCGGACAATGGCGACGTCTATTTTGCGGTCGCCAGTTTCCCCGGCTATGGCCGCCTCTCCGGCAAGGACCCGGCGGAGCTGCGCGCCGGGAGTCGCGTCGAGCCAGGGGAGGCCAAGCGCGACCCCCTCGACTTCGCCTTGTGGAAGGCCGCCAAGCCTGGTGAGCCAGCCTGGGACTCCCCCTGGGGTATGGGCCGCCCCGGCTGGCATATCGAATGCTCCGCCATGTCCACCTGCGCCCTGGGCAATCATTTCGACATCCATGGCGGTGGCGCCGATCTCCAGTTCCCCCACCATGAGAACGAAATCGCCCAGTCCGAGGGCGCGACCGGCGAACCCTTCGTCGAGGTCTGGATGCACAACGGTTTCGTCCGCGTCAACGAGGAGAAGATGTCCAAGTCTCTGGGCAACTTCTTCACCGTCCGCGAGATCCTCGACCGTTACCGGCCGGAGGAGGTGCGCTACTTCATCCTTACCAGTCACTACCGCAGTCCCCTCAACTATGACGAGGAGCATCTGGAACAGGCCCGCGGCGCCCTGACGCGCTTCTACACTGCCTTGCGTGGACTGCCCTTGACACCTCCTCCGACGGGTGAGGCTCATGGCGCGAGGGGCAGAGAGCCAGATGAGGTCGGTGCCGCTTCCGCCATCCTAGCTTCAGTGGCCTCCTCCTTAGCCGCGACGGATGACCCGTTTCGGACGCGCTTCACCGCCGCCATGGATGATGACTTCAACACCGCCGAGGCCCTGGCGGTATTGTTCGACCTGGCGCGGGAACTCAACCGCGCCCGCGGTGAGGACGAATCCCGGGCCGCCAGCCTGGCCGTCGAGCTTCGGGCTTTGGGTGGGGTCTTGGGCCTGCTTCAGGATGACCCCGAGGCCTATCTGCGAGGAGGCGCCACGACGGCCGGACTCAGCGACGCCACCATCACCGACCTCATTCAGCGCCGAGCCACCGCCCGCCTGGCGCGCGACTGGGCAGAGGCCGACCGGTTACGCGATGAACTCCAGGCGGCGGGCATTGTGCTGGAAGACGGTCCTGCCGGAACCACCTGGCGGCGGTAACCATGGCGTTGAACTCCCTATGGAAGACGGCGAGGATGATGGCGTCGAAGCTAGTGGATTCCGCCGCTCGGTCCCCCCTGTCCATAGACATAGAGATAGGTAGGCGGCACCTGGGTGCCAGGTAGTCTGATGGCATTGGTTTCAAAGAAACTACCGAGCATCACCCTTTGACCGGCGGCAAACTCGCCGACCTTGACCTCGTTCGCCGTGACCAGGTATTTCCCTTCGCCTGGGGGGATTTGAAAGTAGACCCGACAGGGTGTCGACAAACAAGTGCCAGTATCTCCCGGGGCGAGGGTGATTTCCCCCCAGCCGGTGGGAAAGCCACCTGTGGAAGTACAACCCATCACCAGAGCCAATCCTGGTAAGAACACCGCCAAGCCGAAGGGATGCAGGGAGGACATATTCATGGGTTCAGGAGCAGGACTGATCAGAGGGTGGAGCGCGGTCCCTGGTCCGAACCACCAGCGTAGAGCCACATTCTCCTTTTCAGTGGCAGTTTAGTCCCCCTAGCTTCAACTCACCAGCGTTCAGGGGAGTGGTGGTTCGAATCCGGTTCTCGGCCGCCGGTTCGGTTCCCAAATCGGGAATCGAACTGATCCGCCCGGGGAGGCAATCCTCCCTCCGGAGATGTCATGCCTTACAGCTTTTTCGCCACATAGACGCCGTAGCTGTAGTAGTCCCGGTATTCGTCATAAAGGGCTATTTCGTGGTGTTCCGCTTCGACGACAGCCTGGGCCGGTTCGCTGTGGCCATGCCGCTCCAGGAACGCATCAAAACGGCGCTGCATGGGGCGATAGTAATTCTCAAGCCAGCAATACACCGGCAAGACAAAGTAGGCCTCGGGACTGTAGCCATGCCGTTCGAGGAGTCCGATCTTCGCCGAGGCTACATCGATCTCCGGGTACTCAGTCTCCCAATAGGACTGGAGCTCCGCCGGTCTGGTGGCACGAAGCCAGGTAATTTCGGAAACGATGAGCTTTCCCCCAGGCCTCAGGAATCGGCTCCAGGCAGATATCCCGGCCTCGAAGCCCATGTTGTACACAGCCCCTTCGGACCAGATCACGTCGAACTTACCTTCCTCAAACGGCAGGGCATCCATGGAGCAGTTCAGCGTGGTGATCCTGTCCGCCACGCCATGGTCGTTGGCCCTGGTATTAAGCTCGTCGAGAAACTCCGGCAAGAAGTCCACGGCGGTGATGTCGGCATTCAGTTCCTTGGCAAGGAGGATGGTCGATGCACCGGTGCCGCAGCCGATATCCGCGATCTTCAAGGGGCGAAACCGGTCGAGTCCGGCCAACACCATAGCCCGTTTTGTTTCAGCGTCCCCGCCTGGTCCTTGCCGTTCGGCAGGCCGGTGGAGGTCAATGAGCAGTTGAACATCGTTCATCGTTTTCCCCTTTGTCATTATCAGTTTCGGCGGCGATCATTGCCCCTTATGCGGACTGAGCGAAAACCGTGCTGATCAGGTAGGCCGTATAGCCCA
>SBFV01000019.1 GCA_006227775.1 Gammaproteobacteria bacterium
AACTCCCGCCCCCCCGCCGTGCTTCGGGTCGCGAAGACGCGCGCGGCGAGCCCCGGCAAGACCCCTTCCAGCCGATCGATCTGGGGGTGCAGCAGGTCGAAGGCATAGGCCTCGTCCCCCCGGAAAGGGGTTGCCTGCTGCTGGTCTTCGGGGGCCAGGTTGAAAAAGCTCCCGTCCAGATCAGGGGCCAGACCCGGAAAATCCCGCTCCAGCCAGGCTGCGTCATAGGTCCCGCGCTTGGTGCTCCGGGTCGCCCAGGTCTGGTCCAGGGGACCGAAACCGGCCGGTTGGCCGACGCCGGTCGGGCCGGTCAGGGGTTGGCCGGGATATTCGACCCGCGGCAACAGGCGCATGGACATGCCATCGATCTCGCTGTCGTGGCGCCCCATGCCGATGGGGTTTTCCGGAAAATCCCCCCCGCCATAGGTCTGGGTCCAGTCGAGCGGCAAACGCTCGAAGGGGTGTGGCGCCGAGGGGCGATCACCATCCCAAAAGCGTGGACCCCAGACGACCAGTTCCTTGTTCAGTCCACCAACCTGGGCGCGCACCCGACAGGCCCGCTGCCGATCGGGACGGGTGAAGGCCGTCGCGCCGATGAGATATTCCGCCCGCGGGCGCGGATAGCCCTCCTCCAAAGGACCCCGAGACTCGGGGCGACTGGCCCAGAAGGGCCAGAGCGCCTGTTCGGTCAGGAGCCGGCCGCCGCGGCCCAGGGTCGAGAAGAGCAGGACCGAGACGCCGAGCATGAAGCGCCCGCCATGCTCGAAGGGGCGGGTCAGCAGGGAAGCGGACAGGGGCTTGACGCAGCGCATGGCAGCTTAGCCGGTCACATCAGGATCTTCAGGGTGTCCATCTCGATGTTGGTGGCCGATGACAGGGCCTCCAGAGCGATAATTTGCTGGGTTACATCCTTGGCACCCAGATCCACCCCCACTTTCTCGAACTTGAGGCCGACGGCCGCATTTGCCGAGCCGACCACCTCCGCCTTGACCCCCGTCATTTCCGTTACGGCACCATTGAAATTCACCGCCACCGCATAGCCTTCCTTGACGGTCCCCCCCACCTTGTGCAACTCGAAATCAACGATCTTGAAACCGCCCGGGGCGACGATGGTCATCCCGCCGGTTGCGGTGATGGTGAAGGGTCCGCCCGAGGTCAGGCTGACGCTGCCGCCGACCTGCTGGCTCAGGGATGCACCGATCTGCTCGCTGCGGCTGGCACCGACCTTGACCGACTCGGAGGCGCCTATCTCGAGCAGGCGGCTGGCGCCAATCTTGACCGTCTCGCTGGCCCCGACGGTCTCGGACCGATTGGCGCCAATGGTGATGTCCTCGTTGGCCCCAACCTTTTCGGTGCGGTTGGCGCCAATACTGATGTCCTCATTAGCCCCGACCGTCTCGGTGCGATTGGCACCGATGTCGATGGTCTCATCGACACCCACGGTCTCGGTCCGGTTGTTGCCGATCGTCGTGGTCTCGTCATTGTCGACTTTCTTGGTGCGATCGTGTCCCACCCAGTGGGATTCGTCGGCCTCTACCTCGATGGTCTGGTTGCGCTCGGCATGGATGAAAAGCTCCTCCTCACCGATCTTGTCCTCCATGCGAATCTCGTTGAAGTTTGACCCGCCCCCACCCTTGCTGCTGCGGCTCTTGATGCCGCTCTGGGTCTGGTTGGCCGGCAGGTCGTAAGGCGGCATGCAGTCGCCGTTGTAGACCCGACCGGTGATCAAGGGTCGATCCGGATCGCCCTCCAGGAAGCTCACCACTACCTCCTGGCCGATCCGCGGGAGGGCCACCGCCCCCCAGTTCTTGCCCGCCCAGGGATGAGAGACACGAACCCAGCAAGAGCTATTCTCGTCCTCCTTGCCATAACGATCCCAATGGAATTGCACCTTCACCCGACCGTATTCGTCGGTCCAGATCTCCTCCCCGGATTTACCGACCACGATAGCGGTCTGGGGCCCCTGAACGACGGGCTTAGGCGTTATGCACGGTGGCCGGTAGGGCACCCTGGCGTCGATGGCCGTCAAGTTGCAGCGATAGATGGGACCCTCCCCGGGCGCGGCATCGACCGAACCGAAGTCGTCTGACTGCAGTCGGTAATCGGCCGAAACGATCAGATATTCCCGATTCTGATCGGCACGCGGATGCTCTTTCAAGGTGAAAAGTCCGCCGCAGGTCAGGCCCCGCGCATTGCTGGCCGCCCGGGCGATCTCGTGATCGGCCTGACGCTCTTCCAGCCGGATGCGGGCATAGCCGTCTCCTACCGAGTTGTCCGTGTAGTCATCCAGGAAGTCGAAGATCTCCTCCTCGGCCAAGGCATGTTCCTTGGGTGCGCTGCTGCGGGTGAGCAGATCCTTGCGCGGCGCGGTGAAATCGAAGGCCGTGTGCGCGAAGACCCCGGGGCGAACCTCGTGGGCCACACTCCAGTCGTCGATGCGCTCTTGATCGGGCATTGGCTCCTGACCGGGTGGATAGAAGACGACCTCTTCGTAGCCCGGCGCAGGCGTGTGGGCACTATAGCTGTCGGCCAGTATCAGGGTGTGCTTGCCATCCCTATGTTCGTGGAAGTAATAAATACCCTCGTGCTCGAGCAGGCGCTGAATGAAATGCAGATCGGTCTCGCGGTATTGGACACAATAGGTCCACTGCCGATAGGTCCCGGACAGGCGCTCCTCGAAATCGCTGAAGCCATGGTCGCGGAAGATCTCCTTGACGATGTCCGGGACCGTCTTGTCCTGAAAGATCCGACAGTCGGCGGTGCGCGACAGAAACCAGAGCCA
>SBFV01000322.1 GCA_006227775.1 Gammaproteobacteria bacterium
CCAGCCTCCAGGCGATTGTTTTGCAGGGATTTCCCGACAGGGAGATCTAAGGATCAGGGGAGGCGTCCGGCGATCCGTCCCCGCCCCCCCTCGGATATTCAGGGGGACATATCCGACCGCGCCTCCAGCAGCGGATTCCCGACCCTGACCGCGGCGCCCAGGCCCTCTTCCACAACGACCGGCCGGTACCACTCCACCTCAGCCCCGTAGGCGCTGAAGGCAGGCCGCGCCTCCTCGGGGGCGGTGGCGAGTGGCGTCGGGCAAGGCTGACGCTGGAATCGACCCGTGTCACGGTCGAGGAAATGCACCTGGCACCGCTCTTCGGCGGCCCCTGGCCGCGCCTCCCGATAGGCCAGATAGCGCCCATCGGCGCTGATGGCCGGGTGATGGTTGTCCAGCACCCTCCCCGCCTCATCCCGCTCCAGGCTGAGCGGGGCGGGGGAGCGGTCACCCCAGAGGCCATCGACCAGGATGGCGCGGGGTCCCGCTACCGGGCCCTGGTCGTAGATCAGGTCCTCGCCGGCGGCGTCGAGAGCCGGGTGGGCGGCGGTGGTGAGGGGTTGCCGCCCGCCTTAGGGCGCTGGCAACCCCAACTCCAGTATCTGCTGATCGAGGAGCGCCGTTACGCGGAGGATGAGCCGCGGGGCCGGCGATATGTCGCCGCCGGATAATCTGCCCGGACGAAATAGAGGCCCTGGGGTGGGGCCGTGACCCCACCGCGGGTACGGTCGCGGATGGCCAGCAGTTCCTCGACCCAGGCGGGGTCCGCCTCACCGCGGCCGATGGCGGCCAGGACGCCGACGATGTTGCGCACCATGTGATGGAGGAAGCCATTGGCGCCGATGCGCAGTTCCAGCAGTTCGCCCTCCCGGATCCAGTCGCAGTAGTGGACCCGGCGCACCGGACTCTTGGCCTGGCAACCCAGGGCGCGGAAGCTGGAAAAGTCATGCTCACCGACCAGCAAGGCCGCCGCCGCCCTCATGCGCTCCAGGTCCAGGTCCTGGTGCAGCCAGACCGCCCGATCACGCGCCAGGGGTGAACGGGTCGGCCGGCACAGGATACGGTAACGGTAATGGCGGGCGATGGCGCTGAAACGAGCGTGAAAGGCGGGGTCCACGGGCCGCGCCCAGCTCACCGCCACGTCCGGGGGCAGGTTGACGTTGGTGCCCAGTACCCAGGACCGCTCCGAGCGCCGGGCCTGAGTATCGAAGTGGATCACCTGCCCTTCGGCATGGACCCCGCGGTCGGTCCGCCCGGCGCAATGGACCCGCACCGGGTGGTCCGCGACCCGGGCCACCGCCGCCTCCACCACGGCCTGGACGGTGCGGGCCTCATCCTGCAACTGCCAGCCATGAAAGGCGGTGCCATCGTATTCCAGGCCCATGGCGATGCGAATCAAGCCTACCGACGTCCCCCGCTCCCCCGGCTCGGGCTCAGGCGCGCAAGTGCCAGTACCCTGGACGCCCACCTCCGCCTTGGGACCGGGCTGCCGGCGGTGGGACCCGCTCGTGTTCATTCCAGCCGCGATAACATAGCCTTGGCCGCGGCGACCTGCTCCTCGGCGCCCTCGGCGATGGCTTCCGCCAAGAGGGGACGGGCCGCCTCGGGATCATCCATCCGCAGGTAGGCCCGGGCCAATTCCAGTTTGATTCCGACCTCGTCCCAGCTATCGGCGGCCGGCTCGCAATCCCCCGGGGAGTCGTCTGCCAGCGTGGGCATCTCCCAGTCCCGGGATAGGGGGGTCGTGTCGGTCTTGGGTGCCTCCATGGCCAGCGCTTCACCCGGGGGCTTCCCGTCGAGCGTGGGCCCCTCGATGGATGGTCCTGCGGACTGTTCCGGACCGAGGGCGAGAGCGTGGTCGAAGTCGAGATCCAACCCCGTAGCTTCCCGGGCTGGCCAGGGCGAGGGCGATGGCGTGACTGCAGGTCCAAGTTCGCGGTCGGGATCCAGATCCAGGAGATCCCCCAGATCAAGGTCAAGATCAGCGAGTGCTGCCTGATCCGGATGGGGGGGTGGGGGCTTCAAGCCCAGGCCAACGCCCAGATCCAGACCTTCCGGGGTGGAAAGATCCAACTCCAGGGGCTCTTCCCTGGCCTGGAGGGGGCCGGGGAGCGGGGCCGCGGCGGCAAGCACGGGAGCTGGAGCGGGCGTATCCAACCCTGGCCGGAGACTTGGTCCCGTCATCGCCAGCGGAGGTGCTTCCGCCGCGGTCACGGGCGACGCTTCCACGGCTAGGGCCGGCTGCCGCTCACTACCTGGCGGGCATTGGCGAAGATCCAGCCCTGTGGCCAGCCCCGGCCAGCGGGTCCTGGGTACAACCGGCTCTTCGGCGGGGCCTTCGGTGAGGGGCCGATCCAAGGTGAACCCGCTGGTGGTCCGGGTCCGGTTTTGCCGGCGTACCAGGATCAGCAGCCCGATCAGCAGGATCAGCAGGGGACCTGCCACCACCAGCGTCCAGCCCGACAGGTCATCGAGCCATGAGGGTTCTGGTTCCGACGCGGCGTCAACCTGAGACTTGGCGGCGGATGGGGATTGGGGTTGAGCCGGGGACTCGGATATGGCGGCGGAAGCGGCCATTGCCTTTGATGCGGCGTTAGCGCCTGCCGAGATGTCGGCCAGGTGGGTTTCAAGTCTCTCGATGCGACCCCGCAGTTCCGAGGTCTCCTGGCGCCAGGTCTCCGCCATCTCACGCAGCAAGTGGATTTCCCGCTCGACCTGGGCCAGTCCGGAGTCTGGTAACCCCTCCGTCACCTTCGCCGTTGGATCTTCGGGCT
>SBFV01000018.1 GCA_006227775.1 Gammaproteobacteria bacterium
GGTTCCCGCCGAATCCCTGGAGCGCCTGGCGGCCCGCCTGCTGGCGGCCAAGGCCCCCTTGGTGCTGGGCACCGCCACGGCCGGCAGCGGCGCGGCCGACGTGGGCGCCAACCTGGCCGCCAACCTCCTCAACCGCGTGCTGGACCCGGAGCTCGCCCGAATCGACTGCGCCGGCCGCCACCGGGTGGAAACCGCTGCCCCGCGGGCCGCCTTGCTGGAATTTTTCAACCACCTGGACCCCGAGAGCACCGGCCTGCTGCTGCTCAACAACGTCAACCCGGTTTTTGCGATGCCCGGCGCCGGCATCGCCGAGCGCCTCGCCCAGCCGGGCATCTTCGTGGTCAGCACCGCCAATTTCATGGACGAGACCAGCCTGCTGGCCGACCTCGTCCTGCCGGTGGGCATGCCCCTGGAGTGCTGGGACGAATACGGCGGCAAACACGGCCTGACCTCGGGCCTGCAGCCCGCCATGGGCAGCCTGACCGGCGCCCCCGGCCTGGGGGACCTTATTCTGCGGGCGGCCTTCGACGCCGATCCGCCAGCACCCGACTACCCGACCTACCTCAAGACCCGTCTGGCCGCCCAGGGCGTCGTCGACGGGGAGCGCCAGTGGGTGGCGTTCCTGCAGCGCGGGGGCCGCTTCGAGCCTCCAGCCGGCCCCGCCGCGATTTCCTTGCCCACCGAACTGCCGCCCGGTTTCGGGGCCCTGCCCGCCCCCCCGGCCGGCCTGATGCTGGTGGCCGCGCCCTCCATCCGGTTTTTTGACGGCCGGGGCGCCAACCGGCCCTGGCTCTGTGAGATCCCCGACCCGCTGACCAAGGTGGCCTGGCAGACCCCGCTGCTGGCCCACCCCGAGACCCTGGCATCCCAGGGGATCCGCCACGCGGACGTGGTTCAGCTGCGCTCCGCCCACGGGAGCCTTGAGGCCCCGGTCTACGAGACCGTCGCGGTCCGGCCCGGCGTGCTGGCGATGGCCATCGGCCAGGGCCACAGCGCCTATGGCCGCTATGCCCAGGGCGAGGGGGCGGACCCCCTCGGGCTGCTGCCGCCGGAAACCGACGCGGTCTCCGGCGGGCCGGCATTCGTCGCCGGCGACGTGCTGCTCGCCCCCACCGGCCAGCGGATGGCGCTCGCCCACACCGACGGCAGCCGGATCCAGCACGGCCGCAAGATCGCCCTGACGGCCCCCCTGCAAACCGCGGCGCACGACGACGGCCACCCGCCCAAGGCGGGGCTGACCATGTGGGATTTCCCCCTCACCCTGCCGCTGCCCGAGGGCTACGACCCCAAGCGCGACGCCTACCCGCCCCACGACCACGCCGATTACCGCTGGTCGATGGTGGTCGACCTGGACCGCTGCATCGGCTGCAACGCCTGCGCGGCGGCCTGCTACGCCGAAAACAGCATCGGGGTGGTGGGCGCCCAGCGCATCGTCGAGGGCCGCGAAATGGCCTGGCTGCGGGTGGAGCGCTACCTGGACCCCGAGGACGAGCGCAAGGCGATCTTCCTGCCGCTGATGTGCCAGCACTGCGACAACGCGCCCTGCGAATCGGTCTGCCCGGTCTACGCCCCGCACCACTCCAAGGAGGGGCTCAACAACCAGATCTACAACCGCTGCATCGGCACCCGCTTCTGCTCCCAGAACTGCCCCTACAAGGTGCGGCGCTTCAACTGGTTCACCTGGCAGTGGCCCCACCCGCTGAATCTCCAGCTCAACCCGGACGTCACCGCCCGCAGCAAGGGGGTCATGGAGAAGTGCTCGTTCTGCATCCAGCGCATCAAGGAGGCCCACAACGCCGCCAAAAACGAAGGCCGCAAGATCCACGACGGTGAAATCCAGCCCGCCTGCCTGCAGACTTGCCCCACCGGCGCGCTGGTCTTCGGCAACCTGATGGACCCCGAAAGCCGGGTGCGCCGGATGGTCACGGACCCCCGCGCCTATCAGGTGATGGGCTATCTGAACACCAAACCGGCGGTCATTTACCTGCGCAAAGTGGTTCAGGAGATATAGGCCAGCCATGTCAGAGCTCACTTACGCGACCATCGACCAGACAGTCCTGCAAACCCTGGAAAAGCCCCGGCCGGCCTACTGGGCGGCCATCGCCGTGCTGGCCGGCGGCATCCTTTTGGGGGCGGCCTGTTGGCTCTACCAGATCTTCATGGGCATCGGGGTCGGCGGCCAGAACATCCCGGTGGCCTGGGGCACCTACCTGATCAATTTCGTCTTCTGGGTGGGGATCGCCCACTCGGGCACCCTGATCTCGGCGATCCTGCACCTCTTCCGGGCCGGCTGGCGCAACCCGATCGCGCGCGCCGCCGAAACCATGACCGTGTTTGCGGTCTGCACGGCCGGGCTTTTCCCCTTCATCCACCTGGGCCGGGTCTGGGCGGTCTACTACATGCTGCCCTACCCCAACCAGCGGACCCTGTGGCCCAATTTCCAGTCGCCGCTGATGTTCGACGTGGTGGCCATCAGCACCTACCTGACGGTCAGCTCGCTCTTCTGGTACACCGGCATGCTGCCCGACCTGGCCACCGTGCGCGACCGCGCCACGGGGCTGCGCAAGAAGATTTTCACGGTGATCTCGCTTGGCTGGACCGGCAAGCACGAGCAGTGGCGCCACTACACCCGCGGCTACCTCTTCTTCGCGGCCCTGGCCACGCCGCTGGTGATCTCGGTCCACAGCGTGGTCTCCTGGGATTTCGGCCTGGGCATCGTCCCCGGCTGGCACAGCACCATCTTCGCCCCCTATTTCGTGGC
>SBFV01000417.1 GCA_006227775.1 Gammaproteobacteria bacterium
ATCAGTCTTCCGGAAAAGTTCTGTTTTGCCCTGACGAGATGCCCCACCGGGGTATTGCCGGGGACGATGTGGTTGAGAACCAGCGTTTTGACGCCGCAATCCTCCGCCACCCCGCCGACGTCGCTGATTTTGGTGTGGACGGAGTTGAGATGCTCGATGAGTGCATCCGGCACCCCACTTTCGGCGAGTATGTCGATCCAGACCTCGTCGATTACCTCATGCACGAGGATATCCGCACCCCTTGCCAGTTTTTTCAAATTGCCGCAGGTATTGGCGCCCGTATCGCCGGAGATCACCACGGAACCGTCTGGCGTATCGAAGCGGTAAGCAAGGGAGGGAAAGACCTGATGATGGTCGACCAGAGTGGCCCAGACACTGACGTCCGTATCGGCGTTCCGGTAAACCTGGAATGGATCCATCGGCGGGCAGGGGGTCGTGTTCGGGTCGATGAAATAGGGATTGCACTGCTGGCTTGGATCGAGCAGGCCGCGCTCCGGCAGCGGTATGCGGATGTCGCTGTCAGATGTCCACCCAATATCCTGCGGTTCGACGAGGGTCGTGAAATCGATCCAGCCATTATCCAGGGTGAAGTCATTGATCGTCTGTGCAAACGCCTGCAGGAGCAGACTTGTCATCTCCTTTGTTCCGGGCGTCGTCGAACCACCGGGTGTCTCGACGATCGTCCCGTGGTAGCCCGTTTTATTTTCTTCCAGTTGCCCGCGATCTCCGGGACCCAACACGGTTAGCGGCTTTGAGGTGCCGAGCCCGGCGTTCTGGCCGACCAGCAGGAGTGTCGGATAATCCGCGGTATGGTCCATGTGAAGGTGGGTAAAGAACAACGCATCGGCATTTCGAAGGAACCGCGACTGACTTTCCTCCGTCTTGCCCCCGGGAGTGGGCACGAAAATGGCCGTGTTGAACGCTTCCGCCATCCGCTGGGCCGCACCATGCCCGAGGTCGATGAGGTAGATGGCATCCCCGACAAGGAGCGCCGATGAGGTGCTCACCCGGTTCGACTGCGGATACCATGCAGGTCCACCCGCGGTACCCAGGAGTACGAGCCTGGTATGGTAGTTGGCGGTGCTGCGTTGGGGAGTCTGGGACGCCGACGCCGGCGCCACCCCGCCCAGACCCGTCAGAAGCGGCGTAACGGCCAATGCTCCGCTACCCCGGAGGAATGCTCGTCGCGAGATGCCTTGGTTGATTGCTTCTCTGATGAGGCACATGGCTCACCCCTGCTACTGTTATCCCGGACCACTCCATCAGCTCATATTCAACGGCCTCAGCGTGAAGTGGCCATCTCAAAACAAAACGGCTCAGGCCAAATGAGCCTAAGCCGTTGATTAGATGGTGCGCCCTGCGCGACTCGAACGCGCGACCACCTGATTAAAAGTCAGATGCTCTACCGACTGAGCTAAGGGCGCGAAAATGATGCAGCTTCCCGTGCGGCTCGAACACGCGAGCATCTGATTGTAAAGTCAGATGCTCCAGCGACCGGGCCAAAGGCGCGCAAGACGCGGGATTATAGGCCAGCCCTCCGCGCAATTAAACCCCGATCAGGGTTTGGGCAGGGTGACGCCCCGCTGGCCCTGGTACTTGCCGCCGCGGTCGCGGTAGGAGGTCTGGCAACCCTCGTCGGATTCGAAGAACAGGATCTGGGCCACGCCTTCGTTGGCGTAGATCTTGGCCGGCAGGGGGGTGGTGTTGGAGAACTCCAGGGTGACGTGGCCCTCCCACTCCGGTTCCAGGGGGGTGACGTTGACGATGATGCCGCAGCGGGCGTAGGTGCTCTTGCCCAGGCAGACGACCAGGACGTCGCGCGGGATGCGCAGGTACTCGACGGTACGGGCCAGGGCAAAGGAGTTGGGGGGGATGATGCAGACGTCGGACTTGAGGTCGACGAAGCTGTTGGCGTCGAAGTTCTTGGGGTCGACGATGGCGGAGTTGATGTTGGTGAAGATCTTGAATTCGTCGGCGCAGCGGATGTCGTAGCCGTAACTGGAGGTACCGTAGGAGATGAGGCGGTCGCCGGCGGCCGATTCCCGTACCTGGCCAGGCTCGAAGGGTTCGATCATGCCCATTTCCGCCACCATGCGGCGGATCCAGCGGTCGGACTTGATGGACATGGGCCTAACTCCAGCGAGAGGGTGCTAGCAAGCTGTATGGGCGAAACAGGAAATCGTCCATTTTCCAGTGGCCGATGCGTCCCCTGGGGGACTCGCTCAATTCAGGAAACATTTGATGGACGGATTCCAAGTGCCGAGGATACCGGCCGGGATTCATTTGCCGGGCCGCAACAGGCCGATGAGGCCGACCTCTTCCAGGGCCTCGGTCATGAGGCGGCGCACGCAGCCGGCATCCTCGCACTGACGGGCGCTTTCCAGCAATTCCCGGGCCTTGGCGCGACTGAAGTTGCGCACCACCCACTTGATGCGCACCAGGCTGCCAGCGTTCATGCTCAGGGCATGGACGCCCATGCCGATCAGTAGGGGCACGGCCAGGGGGTTGCCGGCCATCTCGCCGCAGATGCTCACCTCGCGGCGATGGACGCGGGCGCCAGCCACCACCAGTTCCAGTGCCCGCAGCACGGCGGGGTGAAGTTCATCGTAGAGCTTGGCGACGTGGGAATTGTTGCGATCGACCGCCAGCAGGTATTGGGTGAGGTCGTTGGTGCCGACGGACAGGAAATCGACCCGTCGTGCCAGGGCCTCGACCTGATAGACCGCGGCGGGGACCTCGATCATGATGCCGATGGGGGGTGACTGGATCTCCAGCCCCTCCTCCAGCAACTCGTCCCGGGCGCGGCGGATCAGCTTCTTGGCCTCGTTCACCTCCCCGACCGAGCTGATCATGGGCAGCATGATCTGGAGGTTGCCGAGACCCAGGTTGGCGCGCAGCATGGCACGGACCTGAGTGAGAAAGATGTCGGGGTGATCCAGGGTGATGCGGATGCCCCGCCAGCCGAGGAAGGGATTGGACTCCTCGATGGGGAAATAGGGCAAGGGCTTATCGCCGCCAATGTCCAGGGTGCGGATCGTCACCGGCCGCGGGTGGAAGGTCTCCAGCACCTGGCGGTAGTTGTTGTACTGGGAGGATTCACCCGGAAACCGGTCGCGCACCAGGAAGGGCAGCTCGGTGCGGTAGAGGCCAACCCCATCCGACTGTTCATTGCTCAGGGGCCGGGACTCGGACACCAGCCCGGCATTGAGGAAGAGGGGTATCGAATAGCCGTCGAGGGTCTCGGATGGCAGGGGGCGCAGGCTCTCCAGCTCATCCGTCAGGGCGCGGTCATCGTCCCGCAGCCGCTGGTACTCCGCCCTCACCACGGGTCCCGGGGCGAGATAGATGCGGCCCCGGTAGCCATCGACCACCACCTCCTTACCCTCCAGGCGCCCCACCGGGAGGTCGGCCACGCCCATGACCACGGGCACCCCCAACCCCCGGGCGAGGATGGCGACATGGGAAAAACTGGACCCGGTGGCGGAGATGACGCCAGCGAGGCAGGCTGGCGGCACGGCGGCAAGCTGGATGGCGCTGATCTCCTCGCCCACCAGAATGGTCTGCGGCCCATAGTCAATGGTCTTGGGCTCGACGTTCTGCAGGTGCGTCAGAATGCGCCGCCCGAGATCGCGGACATCCGAGGCCCGCTCCCGCAGGTAGGGATCATCCATGGCCTCGAAGACCCCGGCATGGTCGGCGATGACGTCCCGCAGGGCGGCGGGGGCCCATTGGCCGGCGCGGATGCGCTCAAGGGTACCATCGAGCAGGGTATCGCTCTCCAGCATGAGGCGCCAGGCGTCAAACAGGGCGCGATCCTCGGGTTTCAGGGTCCGGCCCGAGCGGGTGGCGAGCTGGTCGACCTCCCTCACCACGGCGGCGATGGCGGCCAGGAAGGCCTCCTCCTCCATGACCGGCTCCTTGGCCTGCCGGTCGGGCACCGCCTCCAGGTCCGCCTGGGGGTAGACCACCGCCGCCGTACCGATGGCGATGCCCGGAGAGGCCCCCAGCCCCTGGAGAAAGCGGCTGGGAAGGTCCTCGGCGCCCTGGAGGCGGGCCAGCTCACCACTGGCCCTGGCATGGGTGATGGCCCCGGCGAGCTGGGAGGCGATGGTCATCACCAGGGTGACTTCATCATCCCCAAAGCGCCTGGCCTCCCGTTTACGCAAGACCAAAACCCCCAGCACCCGGCGGTTCTGGATGATGGGCGCGCCCAGGAAGCCGCGATAACGCTTTTCGCCGGTCTCGGTGATGAAAAGATACCGGGGGTGGGTGGAGGCGTCGTCGAGGTTGACGGGCTCGGCGCGCTCGCTGACCAGGCCGATCAGACCCCGGTTGAGTGGCAGGCGGACCTTCCCCACAGCCCCGGGGTTGAGGCCATCGGTCGCCTGGAGGACATGCTCGCGCTTATCGAAATCGGTGAGGTAGACGGAACAGACATCGGCGCCAACCGCCTTCTTGACGCTGCGGACGATGATCGCCAGGGCCTTCTCGAGGTCCGGGGCCTCGTTGACCTCTTGAACGATTCGGAGAAGTTGCTCCAGCATGAATACGACATCCAGCGCCAAAAAAATCAGGGGGGGAGAGCGGAGGGGACCGACCGATCAAGGCGGTAGGTAGCGGTTACCCCCCTTGGAAGGAACCCTGGGGCGGGCCAGGCCGCAGCCAGCTCCCGGGGGCCAGGGGTTCGGGCTCGCCTGGACGGAGGCACCAGTCGCGCACTCCGTCGGGGTAAAGCAGTGGCCGTAGCTCACCCAGGGCCTGTTCGTAAACATGGCGCTTGAAATAGACCACCTCGCGCAGGGGTTGCCAGTAGCGCACCCAGCGCCAGCCGTCGAATTCGGGTTTGCGGCAACGATCGAGACAGAAGGCGTCCTCCCCGCAATTGACCCGCAGCAGGAACCAGCGCTGTTTCTGACCGATACAGACGGGACCGCAGTGCTGGCGAATGTAGCGCTTGGGCAGGCGATAGCGCAGCCAGCCACGGGTGCTGCCGAGCAGGGTTACCTGATGGGGGAGCAGCCCGACCTCCTCCTCCAGCTCCCGGAACATAGCGTCCAGGGGGGTCTCATCGGCGCGGATACCGCCTTGGGGAAATTGCCAGGCATTCTGGCCGACACGCCGGCCCCAGAAGAGCTGGCGCTCGGCGTTGCACAGAATGATGCCCACATTGGGGCGAAAACCTTCCTGATCGATCACGAGGGCTACCCTGGCTGAAGTTGGGCCAATTCTCCATGGAATTCATACTTTGAGCAACACTGTGGGCGCGGGGCGGGGAAGTCAAGGAACCGGCATCCCGGCCGATGACCAGGCCTGGCTGACGATCAGGGGATAGCGGGGCCTTCACCGGTCCGGGGCGCCCCACCCTCGCCCGCTTCCCGCCAGCGGACCCTCGCCAGGGCGTCATAGTTACCGTCCGGCGCCAGGCGGTAGCCCTCGAGCCCCAGCCGGGCGGCATAGAACTGGTCTTCGTACCAGAGGGGGATATAGGGCAGGTCCGCCAGGAGGATGGCCTGAAGCTGGCGATAAAGCACCGCTTGGCGGGTCAGGTCCGGTTCCGCCCGGGCGGTCTGGATGAGTCGGTCCACCGCCGGGTTGCGGTAGCGGCCGCGGTTGGCCCCCTCTGGTGGCACCGAGGCGCTGTGGAAGACATAGCGGAAGATGTCCGGGGTGCGGATGCCAACCCAGGTGAGGCCGTAGAGTTGAAAGCGGCCGGCCTTGACGTCGCCGAAGAAGGTCCCCCAGTCATAGCTCTGGATGCGCGCCTCGATACCCACTCGGGCGAGTTGGGCCTGGATGACGGTGGCGAACCGCAGGCGGAAGGGGTCGCTGGAGGTCTTGTAGCTGAGCCGCAGGGGCCGGTCGGGGCCATAGCCGAGTTCCGTCAGCAGGTCCCGGGCACGGTCGGGGTCATAGGTCGGGCCGGACAGATCCGGATCGCCGGCCCAATGCTCGGGGGGGAAGATGCCCGCGGCCAGGCGGCCCCCGTCCTTGAGGAGATAGCGCAGGATCTCCCCCCGATCGATGGCATGGGCCAGGGCCTGGCGCACCGCCGGTATCCCCGTTACCGGGTCGTCCAGATTGAACCCCAGATAGGAATAGTTGACCCCCGGGGCGCTGACCACCCGCACCTCCCCCCGGCCGCGCAGAAAGCCGACCAGCTCGGGCGACAGGTCGTTCTGCAGCAGATCGATCTCCCCGCGCAGCAGCTTCATGACCCGCACGTTGGGGTCCTTGACCGCCAGCAGTTCCAGCCTCTGGCCATCCTGGCGACGCTCCAGCACCAACCGGCCCGGCTGGGGCCAGTCCACCAGGCGCAGGGGTCCGCTGCCCACGGGCAGTTGGGCGAAAGGGTGGCCATTCTCGATCAGCTCCGCCGGCAAAATGCCCAGCCCCAGGAGGGCGGGAAAGAGGGGATCGGGCTCACGCAACTGGAAGTCGATGACATCCGGCCCGGCGGTGCTGATGCGGTCGATGGCGCTCAGGGCGGAACGATGGGGCGATCCGCCGCTGGGGTCGAGGATGGAGTCGAAGGTCGCCTTGACGTCAGTGCTGGTCAGGTAGCGGCCATCGCTGAAGAGACGGCCATCCGTCCCCAGGGTGAAGCGGTAATGGGTGGGCGTGACCCGCTCCCAGCTTGCCAGGGAGGGTACTGGCAGGCTGCGGTCGTCGAAGGCGATCAGGCGGCGGTATAGGAGCCCGTTGATCCGCTCCGAGGTGGCATCGGTGGCCAGCCGGGGGTCCAGGTTGCGGGGCGGTCCCGCCAGGCCCATGCGGATGGGGTCCTGGCCGGCCTGGGCCTCCAGGGTCAGGCTGGCCAGGGCCAAGCAAGTCGTGACCAGCAGGAAGAACCAGGACCCTTTGCCACAGGGCAAACTGGACTTATCCGGGATTAAGTTGCCAGAGATCACCTCGGCTATTCCGGGACGTGGGGCGTCTGCCGGGGGACGCCGTAAATACGTCCCTGTAGGCTTGCCGCCAGACGCCCCCCGTCCCTCCCTCGATCGGCCGAATGCCAAGCAGCCCGGTGTCTATCTTGGTTGGCGTAGGCCCCCGGCGATACGTCAGTCGTCACCCCGATCCGTCACCACTGGCGATAGGGCTTCTTGGCGAGATTGACGTTGAAATAGCGCTGATCGTCGGAGACCTCCTGGCCGGCCCAGTCGGGAAGGACGAAGTCCTCATCGTGCTCGGTCAGTTCGATCTCAGCCATCACCAGGCCCGCGTTCTCGCCGGCGAAGACGTCCAGTTCCCAGACATGGTTGCCGATGGGGATGTGGTGACGCACCTTGTCGATGGGGGGCATGATCGCCAGTTCCCGCAGCATCTCCTGGGCCTCGGCTTGCGGAATGGGAAACTCGAATTCATGACGGCCGATGCCTTGGGAGGCCCCCTTGATGGTCAGAAAGCCCTGGTCGCCCTTGATGCGCACCCGCACCGTGACCTCCGGGGTGTGGGCGATGTAGCCCTGCATGATGTGGGTGGAGGATTGCACCTGGTCGCGCCAGGTCTCGCCGACGACGAGGAATTTACGTTCGATTTCGAGGGCCATGGGGTTGATTCACTCCTGAAGTGGAAAGCTGGGCGGGATTCTAACCCCATTGCGCCCTCGGTTTGGCTTTACCGGCGGTCAGCGCGCCATTCGCAGTGTGAATCACTGGCACGGTTCCGGGTCGGGTGGCACCGGCTCAGTCCCGCTCGAACAGGGCCATGGACTCGACGTGGGTGGTATGGGGGAACATATCCATGGCCCCCGCCGCCCGTAGACGATAACCCAGGCCCTTGACCAGCCGTTCGGCGTCCCGGGCCAGGGTGGCGGGGAAGCAGGAGACGTAGAGCAGCCGTTGCACGCCCAGGGTCGGAAGCACAGCCAGCACTTGCAGGGCGCCGGCCCGGGGCGGGTCCAGCAGGGCCTGGTGGAAATGGTCCTGGGTC
>SBFV01000171.1 GCA_006227775.1 Gammaproteobacteria bacterium
CGCACCATGCCCAACACCCCGGCCATGATCCAGGCCGGGGCCATCGTATTGCATGCCAGCCCCGAGGTCAGCCCTGGCCAGCGCAACCGCGCCGAGACCATCATGCGCGCCGGCGGCCTCACTCGCTGGGTGGACCGAGAGGATCTGCTGGATACCGTCACCGCCGTCTCCGGCAGTGGCCCGGCCTATTTCTTCCTCCTGATGGAAGAACTGGAAAAGGTCGCCATCACCCTGGGTCTGGATGCCGAGAGCGCCCGCCTCCTCACCATCCAGACCGCCCTTGGCGCCGCCCGCATGGCGATGGAAAGCAGCCATGATCCCGCGGAGTTGCGCAAACGGGTGACCTCCCCCGGCGGCACCACGGAGAGCGCCCTGCGGGTGCTTTCGGAGGGCGATTTTTCCGGCCTGATCGAACGGGCGGTGCGCGCCGCCCAAGTCCGTTCCACGGAACTCTCCAACCTGCTGGCTAAAAGCTGATGACCGGTAACTACCTCACCAATCCCCTGATCTTCCTCATCCAAACGCTGGGCGGGCTCTATACCTTCGTGGTCATGCTGCGCTTCCTGCTGCAACTGACCCATGCCGATTTTTACAATCCCATCTCCCAGTTCGTGGTCAAGGTCACCAGCCCCCTGCTGCGCCCCCTGCGTCAGTTAATACCCGGTTTCAGGGGGCTGGACATTTCCTCCCTGGTTCTGGCCTGGATGGTGCAATCCCTGGTGCTCTTACTGGTCGGAGCCCTGGCGGGTCTGGGCCTGTCCGCCCTGGGTGCGCTTTTCTGGTCCCTCCCGGCCCTGGTCGAACTGACCATCGACGTCTTCCTCTATGCCGTCATCATCCGGGCCATCCTGAGCTGGGTCATTACGGACCCCTACAACCCGATGGCGCAGCTCCTCGATACCCTGACCTACCCAGTCATGGGCCCGGTACAGCGTCGCCTCCCGCCCATCGGTGGCCTGGATCTGTCGCCCATCGCCGTGATCATCGGGCTGATCCTGCTCCAGATGTTGCTCCTGCCCCCGCTGAAGCTGATCACCGGCAGTCCCTTCTGAGCCTCGGCTGACTTTCATGAGTGGCCTCGCCACTCCCCTGACGATGGAAACCGCGGCTGGCTTGTTTCAGGCAAACTGCCTTCGCGATCTGGTTCCGCCGGGTCATGCGCGTTGACGCCAGGGAGACGCACGCCGGCTGGTATCGCTGGGAAGGGGACGACCTTTTCCTGAGCCTCAAGGTCCAGCCCCGGTCCAGCGCCGATGCCATTGGCGAACCAGCGGGGGATCACCTCAGGGTGCGGCTCACCGCCCCGCCGGTCGAGGGTAAGGCCAACGCCGCGTTGCGGCGATTTCTTGCCAAGCTGTTCGACGTCCCTCCGTCACGGGTGGAACTGATCAGCGGCGAACTAAGCCGCCTCAAACGGGTACGCATCCGGAAACCAGGGCATAGTCCCACCTTCCTGCCACGCCGGTGAGACCCTTTCAAAGTGACCTCCGCGCCAATAGATCAGGCTCCACTGTCGGGAGCACCTTCTTGGCCAGGAATGGCGCGAGCCATATCCCTCGCTGGCTGGGTTAGGGGACTCCCCCCTGCAATGATGCCTTTGGAGAAATCACCATGAAACGCTCGACCCTCCCTGGCCTGATCGGTATCGCCGCCCTGCTGCTGCCCTTCTGGTCCTTCGCCGAGAACAGCACCAGCGCCGACGGCTTCACCATCCATCACAGCGCCTTTTCCGCTGACACCCTGACCCCGCAGGTAGCGACCAGTTACGGTATCCAGCGCAGCAAATACCGGGGACTGCTCAACGTCAGCGTGATCAAGGAATCCCCTGGCACTACCGGTACCCCCGTAACCGCCCTGGTGAGCGCGGACATCCTAACCGAAACGGGTCAGAAGGCGCCCATCGTCATGCGCGAGATCCGTGAGGGCAACGCCATCTACTATATCGGGGAATTCATGGTCCAAAATGCCCAGAACGTCGATTTTGGCATCGAGGTCAAGCCCCAGGGCCGTGACAAGCCGGTTCGCATCCGCATGGAGCAGGAATTCTTCACCGAGTGACCCGACCCCCTTACGCTTGCAGGAATTGCCACAGGGCATGGAGCCCGAACCCAAGCACCAGCAAGCCGGCGAGCAGGCGTAGCCAGCGCTGCTCGGTGAAACGTGCCGCCAGGCCCGCCAGCATGCCCATCCCCAGCAGGGTGGGAAGAGTACCCAGACCGAAAGCGAGCATCAGCAGGGTACCCTGGAGGGCACTGCCCGCCGCCAGCGCCCAGATCAGGACGCTGTAGACCAGACCACAGGGAATCCAGGCCCAGACGAAACCCAGCAACAAGGCCTGCCACCAGGAACGAATCGGCAGCAAGCGACGGCCCAGGGGCTCTAGCCACCGCCACAGCGTCGTGCCCAATCCCTCCAGACGGGCAAAGCCGGGCCACCAGCCCGCGAGATAGAGCCCAAGCAGGACCATGAACAGGGCCGCGACGAAATAAAGACCCCGTTGAAGGGACAGGGCAACGAATGCCGCCTGACCGATGCCGCCCAGCAGGGCACCCGCCACGGCATAACCACTGATCCGGCCCAAATTATAGGCCAGTTGATAGGGCAGGAGCCTCGGCGCGCTGGAGCGAACGCCACTGGGCAACCCCAGGGTCAGGGTACCGACGATACCCCCACACATACCGACGCAATGGACCCCCCCCAGCAGCCCTACCAGAAAGGCCGCCAGGCCCTGTTCCCAACCGCTCAGCATCGT
>SBFV01000450.1 GCA_006227775.1 Gammaproteobacteria bacterium
GCCTGCCGGTAGGCCAGGTCCGCGCCGGGCCACAGGGTCCGCGCCCGCGCCGCGGATCGGGTGAGGATGGCGACCCGGGCCTCGCGCGCCAGCAGGGCCTGGACCAGATGGCGCCCGAGCTTGCCAGTGGCGCCGGTCACCAGCACCGGCAGGTGCCGATAAAAGCTGGCCGGCAGGCCTTCCTCGTCTGGCTGTCCTTCCGCTCCTTGCCTCCGGGTCCCTTGCCGCCGGCTGGCAGTCGCCGGGGTGTGTACATCGGTGCGATCGGTCATCATGCCTGGGTTACCTGCCGCGTGAGGCGCCGCACGCCCTGGAGGAACGACATTATGCGGTAACTCCTGATAATCGCGGACAATGCAATCATGAGAGGGGAGCCCGTGGTCGAAACGGCTAAATTTCTTCAGCCAGTCCAGCATGTCTTCAGCCAGTCCAGCTTGGCATGATCAAGTGCCTCGTTGGTGGCCAACGTGGGGCGTTAATATCCGGCGGTAGGATACGGCATATTGCCGTATGATGATGACTCAGGAGTTGATCCCATGCCGCGACCGAATCTTTCCGCTGACGTCAAAGCTCGCATCGGCAACGATCTGCATGCCATGCTTAAGCACCCCGCCACGCTTCAGGGACGTTCCAAGACCGACTTCGTGGTGACCGCCGTGCAAGCCGCCGCCCAGCAGGCCATCGAGCAAGCCCAATCCACACGGCTGCTATGCGGTTCCGCTTCCGACCAGCCCACTACAACTTGAACGCTCCCGTTAAGCCAAACCTCCCCCGCCTTCTCCAGTCACTGAAGTGGTCGTTCCTGGCCGAGCTGGCCACCAAGGCCCTCACCCCGGTCGTCTTCCTCATCCTGGCCCGGTTGCTGACGCCGGAGGACTTCGGGGTCATGTCCGCCGCCGCCATGGTCATCGCCTTTTCCGAGATCTTCTGGGAGGCGGGCATGGGCAAGGCACTGATTCAGCGACAGACGAACATAACCCAAGCGGCTCAGGTCGCCTTTTGGATTAACCTGGGACTGGGTATCCTCATTGCCGCCATCCTCTTTCTGGGGGCGCGGTGGATCGCCCTAGCCCTTTTTCAGGACGAACGAGTCACCCTGGTGTTGAAGGTAATGACCTTGCAGTTAGTCCTGGGGGCCCTCTCTTCCGTGCCGACGGCCTTGCTGCAGAAAGAGATGGGATTCAAAAAACTGTTCTGGGTCCGGCTGGCCACCCTGGGTATCCCGGGCATGGCCTCCATTCCACTAGCGCTGGCGGGCATGGGCTATTGGGCCCTGGTCGCCGGCACGCTCGCGGGCCAGGCGGCACAGGTTATCCTGCTGTGGCGTCTGGGTCAGTGGCGACCCGCCTGGGGTTTCCAATCCGCCGTGGCGCAGGAAATGGCCGGTTTTGGCGCCTGGGTCGGCCTGTCGGGGGTCATGGGCTGGTTCTATGCTTGGGCCGACGCCCTGATCGTCGCCCGGTATCTGGGCACGCACGATCTCGGCTTGTATCGGACCGGTAACCAGTTGGTTATGATGCTCTTCGGCATCCTGCTAACGCCGGTCCTACCGGTCCTCTACAGTCGCCTCGCGCGGTTGGGGCGGGACCGGGAGCGATTGCGGGCCACCATGATCCTGGTGATCCAAGTCGTGATCCTCATCAGCGTTCCCATGGCCTGCCTGCTCTTCGTGACCGGCACGGAGGTCGCCACCCTCTTGTTCTCCAGCCGGTGGGAGGGCATCGGCGGGGTGATCACCATCCTGAGTCTAGTGCACGGCTTTGCCTGGGTGGTCGGCATGAACGGTGAGGCTTATCGGGCCATGGGACACCCCCAGGTCGAAACCCTGGCCATGGCCGGAACCGTCCTGTTTTACCTAGGCGGATATCTCTATGCGGTGGGTTTCGGCCTGGAAGCTTTCCTCTGGGCACGATTCCTGCTGATGTGCCTGGGTTTGATGATCCAGTTGATCGTGCTGAAAATTTTCTTGCGGATCGATATCCTGCCCTTACTGGCTCGGCTCCTCGCCCTGGCCCTGGCGACACTGGCGCTGGCCAGTCTGGCCAAGTACCACCTCTTTGCCGCCAGCCTGGATAGCCCCTTCCGCAGTCTGGCCTTCACCGCCAGCTTCACCCTGACCTGTCTGGCGGGCGGAATTTACCTCCTGGAGCGAAACCGACTCCTCAAGGAACTAATCACCCTCTTTCGCGGCCGCGGCCGGATCGCCGAGCAAGCTTGATGGGTATACTGGCCCGAACCGAGCCCCTTCCACCCCATGGTTGCACCTGATGCAAGAAATCACCGCTCAGGAAGAGGAATACGCCTTCCCCTATCACTATGTCGCCCAATTCCAGGACGGGCGATTCCGCCAGCATTTCGTCGATACCTGGGGGATAAATTACGCCCTGACGATCGAGTACATCCTCTCCCGGGTTCGCGCCTTGCAACCCGCTGCCATCATCGATATCGGCTGCGGCGATGGGCGACTGACCCGCGAACTGAGCCTGGGCACCGCCGTCGGGTCGGTGACCGGAGTCGACTTTTCCGCCCGTGCCATCAGGCTGGCGCAAGCCATGAATGCCGATCATCCCGAGATCGCCTTCCTGGCGACGGATATCACCCAACCCCATGCGCTGGGGTCCTTCGATCTGGGCGTGCTGATGGAGGTTTTCGAGCATATTCCCCCGGCGGATTGTGAGGCGTTCCTGGCGGGTGTGCGGCGTCTGCTCAAGCCAGGAGGCACCCTGCTCCTGACCGTGCCCCATGCCAATA
>SBFV01000153.1 GCA_006227775.1 Gammaproteobacteria bacterium
CGCTGCCGTAACCGCCAGGGGGATCGCCCGAACGTGGACCGGGACTCCCCCGACGTGCTCGTCCAGGCTTACTTGCACCAGGGTCAGGTGACTCTGAGCCTGGACCTTGCAGGGGAATCGCTGCATCTGCGTGGCTACCGACGCCTGGGGAGCGCCGCACCGCTCAAAGAGAATCTGGCCGCCGCCATCCTCCTGCGGTCATCCTGGCCGGAACTGTCCGCCGGCGGTGCCGCCCTTCTGGATCCCCTCTGTGGCTCTGGTACCCTCTGTATCGAAGGGGCACTGATCGCCGCCGACATTGCCCCAAGCCTGGGGCACCGGGACTGGGGAATGACCGGCTGGCTGGGCCACGAGGCTGGGATCTGGGATGCCTTGCTGACGGAGGCCCGGGAGCGGCGGCTGGAGGGACTGGCCCGACTGACCGCCGGCGGGATCTCGATTCGCGGCTATGACCGGGACCCGGCGGCGATCCGCGCCGCCCAGGACAACCGGGAGCGCGCGGGCCTGAGGGGCAATATCCACTTTGAGTGTCGCGAACTGAGCCAGGCCGTGCCAGGGCGGGAAGGAGACCTGGGCCTGGTGGTAGCGAATCCTCCCTACGGCGAACGCCTGGGGGAGGCGGCGACACTGCCGGGCCTCTACGCGCTTCTGGGGCAAGTGCTGCGGGAGCGTTTTCTCGGCTGGCGGGCCGCCATTCTCACCGGTAACCCCGAACTGGGACGGTCTCTGGGCCTGCGCGCGCGCAGCTACCACAGTCTTTACAACGGCCCTCTCCCTTGCCGGTTATTGCACTTCGAGGTGCGGGAGGAAAACTTCTTCTCCGCTCAGCCCCGCCCCCTCCCCGCCGAGCAGCGCGGCCCCGGGGCGGAGATGCTGGCCAACCGGCTGCGCAAGAATCTCAAGCACTTGGAAAAGTGGCGCCAGCGCGAGCAAGTGGACTGCTACCGGCTCTACGACGCCGACCTGCCCGAATACAATCTCGCCCTGGACCTGTACACCACCCTGGAGGGCGAGCGCATCGCCAACGTTCAGGAGTACGAAGCCCCCCCCAGCATCGACCCGCGGGATGCCCGCCGCCGGCTGCGCGAGGCCTTGGGGGTCATCCCGGAAGTTCTTGGGATCCCGACCGACCGCCTCTTTTCGCGCATCCGTCGCCGGCAGCGTGGTACGGACCAGTATGAGCGCCTGGACAATCGGCGGCGCTTCTTCCAGGTCCGGGAGCAGGGCCTGAAGTTCCTGGTAAATTTCGAGGACTACCTGGACACGGGGCTTTTCCTTGATCATCGCCTGGTGAGGCGGCTGATCGGGGAATTGGCGGGGGGCCAACATTTCCTCAATCTCTTCGGCTATACCGGGACCGCCAGCGTCCATGCCGCCGCCGGGGGCGCCCTGAGCACCACCACCCTGGATCTGTCGCGGACCTACCTGGATTGGGCCGGCCGCAATCTGGCCAGCAACGGTTTCACGGGCCGGGCGCACGAACTTATCCAGGCCGACTGTCTGACCTGGCCGCGGGAGGTCGCGGGCCGGCGGCGCTGGGGGCTGATCCTGCTGGACCCTCCCAGCTTCTCCTCCTCCAAGCGGATGACTGGCACCCTGGACGTCCAGCGGGACCACGTGGCGTTGATTCGGGATGCCTTGAGGCTCCTGGAGCCCGGCGGAACCTTGATCTTTTCCAACAACCTGCGTCGCTTCCGTCTGGACCGGGAGGCCCTGGCGGCGGCTTTGGCGACACCCCGGGGGAGCGGGCCTTGGCCGGCAAGGCCGGCGGCGGTCCCTTCCGGGGAGACGGGCTTGGAGATCCGTGATATCACCGCCGCCACCCTGCCCCGGGACTTCGCGCGCAACCCACGCATCCACCGCGTCTGGCGCATCGAGCGGCGATCCGGAACGGCAAATTGACGAGGGGCCCTCAATCCTCCAGATTACGTTCGAGCCAATCCCTCAGTTCGCCGAACTCGTGAACGCAATCGATGGGATCATGGCGCAGCAACCGTTCCAGGTCGTGGACGCCGTAGGCCACGGCCAAGGCCGCGACCCCGGCATTGCGGGCCATCGCCATATCGAATTCGGTGTCCCCGATCATGAGGGTTTCCGCCTGGTCCGCCCCCAACTCTTCCATGACCTGCAGCAACATCTCCGGGTGGGGTTTGGAAAAGGTCTCGTCGGCGCAGCGAGTGGCATGGAACTGGCCGCGCAGCCCGGTGCTCGCCAGGGCGGATTCCAGGCCGCGTCGGCTCTTGCCGGTGGCCACCGCCAGCAGCAAGCCACGCTGATTGAGGTCTTCGATGAGTTCCCGGGCACCGGGAAACAGGCTGGAAGCGGTCTCGTTGCCACCGAGGAAGTGGAAGCGATAGCGATCGACCAGTTCCCGCCGCTGCTGAACGCTGCCGTCCGGCCAGAGCATGGTCATGGCCTCCTCCAGGCCGAGGCCGATGACCTCCCGGGCAACCTCCCGGGGCGGCGGCATTTCTCCCAGATCGGCGAAAGCGGATTGGATGCAGGCCACGATCCGGGCCTCGGAGTCCATGAGGGTTCCGTCCCAATCGAAGACAAGCAGTTTGAAGGACATGGCGAAAAAGGGCTGAATGGGGATCTTTGGCCGGGGAATGACCTAGCACAAAGCAAAAATCATGCAAATGGGTGCAAGGCGACGGCACTCCAGGGACCGGGCTTGAGCATGAAGGACACCAGGCCCCGGGCCGAGACCTGAGCGACATAAGAATTTATTTGAATCAGAAGATATT
>SBFV01000043.1 GCA_006227775.1 Gammaproteobacteria bacterium
CCACGGCACTGACGGCAAGCAGGGCCGGCTCCTGCAGCGCGGTGACACCAAAGGCGGCGCCCACGGCCACGGTGATGAGTCCACCGCCAACCAGTGCCAACGACAGCCGGACGGGCTCGCTGCCATGTGACGCGTACGGGATCGCCGGTGCCCGAAAGCCGTCCACGCCACTGCCGGAGGCGAGGAAGGCATGGGCCTTGTACAAGGAGTGGGCCACCAGGTGCAGCATGGCAAGGCTGTAGAGACCCAGGCCACACTCCAGGAGCATGAAACCCATCTGCGCCGTGGTGGACCAGGCGAGCGAGACCTTGATGCTGGTCTGGGTGAGCATGACCAGGGAGGCAAGCGCCAGGGTAATCAGTCCCACCACCGCGAGGACGCCCAGGGCCAGTTCGGAATGGGATAGGATCGGACTCATCCGGATCACCAGGAAGGCGCCGGCATTGACGATCCCCGCGTGTAACAGGGCGGACACCGGGGTCGGCGCCTCCATCACCTGAAGCAGCCAGCCATGGAAGGGGAACTGGGCGGATTTCAGCCCCGCGCTCAACACGATCAGCAAGGCCGCGACTTCGAGCGACATGGGGAGGGGTCCCTGCATGGACGCCATCATGCTGAAGATCTCGTCGAACTGCAGGCTTTGCAGGGTAAAGCCGATGAGGAAAATGGCGACCAGCAGACTCAGATCGCTGATACGACTGGCGATGAACTTCTTGTGGGCGGCCAGCACGGCGGCCGGCCGCTCCCGATAGAACATAAGGAGCTGGTGGAGGCACAGGCTGGTGGCGATCCAGGCCAGGGCGAACATCAGCAGGTTGCCGGAGACGATCAGGGTGAGAATCGCCGCCAAGGTAAGCGCGAGCCACTGGTAAAAGCGGCTCCGGTTGGGGTCCCCATCCAGGAAGTTGCGCGCATAGCGGGTAACCACGGCACCGACGAAAGACACCAGCACCAACATGATCACGGTGACACTGTTGACATAGGTGCCAAGGGCAAAGGTCCCCAGGTCGCCGGGCAGGTCGATACTGTAGAGGGTCCAAGAACTGGAGCTGACCAACAGATGGGCCACGGCCGCCATGAGTGCGCTGAGGAAGGCCAGCCAGGAAGCGGCACCGCACAGGCGAGCCATCAGGCGCGGCCGGGCGTTGGCCCAGGTGGTTGGCACCAGACCGACCGAGAGCAGAAGCAGAGGCGCGGCCAGGACCAGAGTGGGGGCGACGAGGCTAAGCGTCATGGCGAACTCCAGGGGCGGCGGCGTGCGTGCAGCGGGTACAACGCCCAGACAACGATGACGGCCGGCCGCCGCATGGCCCTGACAGGGGCGAGGATGGCGTTGTCGGGGAACGGATCATCTTCGGGCTCCTCGGTTGCTTGAGACGCTGGCGCCCCGGGGGCTGAGGCGAGGCGCGGCCGGGGGCGTGCGCCAGGGCGGTAGGATGATGCCGGCGGTCCTGGTGCCGGCGCGGGGATCAGGGGGTCTGCTCGACGCCTGCCCGCGGCCGATCATAGGCTGCCTGGAAGGCCGGGGCGAGTTCAGGCCACATGAGCTCCATGCGCTCGTACAGGCTCATGCGGATCTTCAGGGCGAAATCGAGGAAGGCCTTGGCGACCAGGGACAGCTCCTTCCCCTTGGGGTAGACGAGGTACCACTGGCGCATGATGGGAAAGCCCTCGACGTCGAGGATGGCAACCGGCCCGTCGGGACCCTCCAGGGTCAGGGTGTGCAGGGACAGCACGGAGAGTCCCAGGCCGCCCACGACGGCGTGCTTGATGGCCTCGTTGCTGCCTAGCTCCATGCGCACCTTGGGGCGGATGCGAAGCTGCTCGAACACCCTCAAGGTGGCGTCGCGGATGCCCGAGCCCGGCTCGCGCAGAATGAGGGCCTCCTCGGCAATGCGGTTCATCGGAATCTGCTTCTGGCCTACCAGGGGGTGGTCGCGCGGCGCCATCACCACGAGCGGGTTGGGCGCGAAGGCAAAGGCATCTACCTCGAACTGGTCACTGGGCGCCTGGCCCATAATGTAAAGGTCGTCCTCGTTGGCGTTGATGCGCTCCAGGATGCGATCCCGGTTCGAGACCTTGAGCGCCACTTCGATCCCTGGATACAGCTTGCAGAACTCTCCCAGCACCTCAGGCGCGAAATACTTCGCCGTGGTGATGACGCAGAGGCGCAACCGCCCGCGCTTGACCCCCTTCAGGTCGGCAATCCTCATCTCCAGGTTGGCCAGAGTCTCAAAGATGGCGCGGCAGGCCTGGTAGAGCTCGGCCCCGGCTTCGGTGGGCCGGACCTGACGTCCGATCTGCTCGAACAGGGGCAGGCCCAGGGCATCGGCCAGCTTCTTGATCTGCATCGACACGGTGGGCTGGGTGACGAACAGCTCGTCCGCGGCGCGGGTGAAGCTGCCAAGGCGCACGATCGCCTCGAACACCTGGATCTGGCGCAGGCTGGCATGCCGGATCAGGTAATCGGGCATGGCCGCCGGCGGGGTGTAAGTCTGATCGCTGTACGGGGGAGGCACGGGTCCCTCCGGTAACGGTGCTTGGTAAGGGGGTGGAGACCGGGTGCCAGAACCGGTTTCAATCGGGCCAGACGCGTCCCACCGAGCGATAGCGATCCCGCGCCGCTGGCGGGGCCAGCGGCGCGGCTGAAGTGGCCGCGGGCTTTGCGCTCGCAACGGTCGTCGCCCGACGCCGCTGGGGGGGGGTGGCGGGGGCTGCTGTACTGCTTGCGGGG
>SBFV01000342.1 GCA_006227775.1 Gammaproteobacteria bacterium
TCGGACCATGGATGTCACCTACACCGCCGACCCCGGTCCCCGTCTCGGCATCGGCAACATTCGCATCGAGGGACTGGACAAGGTGAAGGAGGACTATGTGCGCCGCCGTCTGGGCCTGGAGCCTGGGGAGCTCTTCAGCCCCAGCCGGTTGGAACGGGCGCGCAAGGAACTGATGGATGGCGGGGTGCTGGCCAGCGCCCGCATCATCCCCGGGTCGAACCCCGACCCCAGCGGCCGTCTGCCCCTCACCCTTGAGGTCACCGAGCGGCCGCCGCGAGTTCTGCGTTTCGCCGGCGCCTATTCGACGGACGAGGGCGGCAGCATCTCCACCTCCTGGACCCATCGTAACCTGCTGGGCCGCGCCGAGCGCCTGACCCTGCGTGCGGATGTCGGCACCTTGGGCGCCAGCTATACCAGTCAGATGAGTTATCTGGCCACCGTGGCCTTCGTCAAGCCGGATTTCTGGTATCGGGATCTGGACCTGAACCTCGCCTTCGCGGCCGTACGGGAATTCCTCGAGGCCTACGACCGGGATGCCATAACCGCCAGCGTCGCGCTGCAACGACGCTTCGGCGACAATCTCCAGGTCGGTCTGGGCTTGGGCCTTGAGCAATCGCGCATCACCCAGGACGAGGAGGTCCAGGACTACAACCTCGCCTTCCTCCCGCTGACCCTGAAATACAACGATGCCGGGGATCTCCTCGATCCCCGCCAGGGGTTCCGGGTGGAGGCGCGGGCGGCCCCGACCCAGGTCCTCAGCGGCGACGACGACGATTTCCTGCACCTGCGGGCCACCGGCACCGCCTACCTGGACCTGAGCCGGCTGACGACGGCTTCCGCCGCCAGTGGGCGTACCATCCTGGCCGGTCGCCTGGTCGTCGGCCGAATCTTTGGCGCCTCGGCCACCGCGGTACCCCCGGACTGGCGTTTCTACGCGGGGGGTGGCGGTTCGGTGCGCGGCTTTCCTTATCAATCCATCGGTCCGGAGACGGCTTCCGGCCAGCCCCAGGGCGGCAGCAACCTGCTGGAGACCAGTATCGAGGTGCGCCAACGCCTTTGGGGCAATTGGGGGGCCGCCGTGTTCGTCGATACCGGCGCGGTTTCGGACGAGAATTTTCCGGGGACCGGCGGCTGGTCGGTGGGCGCCGGGGCCGGGGTCCGCTACCAGACGCCGGTGGGACCGGTGCGGCTGGATCTGGCTACACCGCTGAACAATGACGCGGATGATCCGGCGGTCCAGGTCTACATCGGCATCGGCCAGGCCTGGTGACCATGCGCCTGCTTCTCCGCTTCCTACGAATTGTGGGTTTTCTCCTGCTTATCCTCGTCGGCGTCCCGTTGCTGTTGCTGACGGCCTTGCTGCTGGCCGCCAATACCGACCCGGGACGGCGCCTCATCGCCGACCAGGTGGGCGCCCTCAGCGACGGACTGGTCAGGCTTCAGGGCCTGGAGGGACATCTGCCACTGTCACCGCGCCTCGCCCGCCTGGAGATCAGCGACGCCGGGGGCGTCTGGCTCCGCCTTGACGCCGCCGCCCTGGAGCTGGATCCCTGGCCCTTGTTGTGGGGAAGGATACAGGTCAGCCGCCTCAGCGCCCAGGCGGTCCATCTGGCACGTCCGCCGACCAGCGCCAGGGAGACGGAGGAACCCCCCACGGACAGCGGGGCCTGGCCCATCCCCGCCGTGGAATTGGGTCAGCTCAGCGTCCAGCGCCTTACCCTGGGTGAGATCCTGCCCAACGCCCCGGCGTTGAGTGTCGCTGGTCATGGGACCCTGACCAGCCTGTCGGCCTTCGATTCCTGGTTAGACCCGCCCGCGGCGGCCATACCGGAAGATGCCACACAGGCCGCTATCCTCTCCGCCTGGCTCGAACTGCGCACCCCCGACCGGGAGGACCATTACCAGCTCAGGCTGGACGCCAATCCCCAGGACAATCGCCTGGAGTTGAAGGTTCAGGAGGCCCCGGATGGCCTGATCAGCGCACTCCTCCGCCACTTAGGGGTGGAACTGCCGCCCGAAGTCGACCGCTGGCAACTGGCCGCGACCGGTCGTGGTCCCCTGGCGGCCCTGGCCCTGGAGGCCAAGCTGGCGGCCGGTCCCCTGCAAGTCAGCGCTGACGGGGTCCTGGACCTGTCCACCCAGGCGGCGCAGCGCCTCCAACTCAGGGCGGAACTGCCAGCGCTGGCCCTGGGGGCGGACCTGGGGGTCCCCCTCGCCTGGCAGGCCATCCACCTCAGGGCCGAGCTGAGCGGGTCCTGGTTCGCCCCCCATGGCCAGGCCCATCTGGATGCCGAGGGCCTGAGCTACGCCGCCTCCAACCTCTCGCAACTGACCGCCCATCTGCGGGGCGATAATCAGGGTCTGAAGCTCAGCGCCGTCGCCACGGGCGCGGAACTGCCGGATGTCCCGGCTGAGATCAGCCGGGAACCCCTGCGCATCGAGGCGGATATCGCCCCCCAGGCCCCCGGCCTGCCCTTCAACCTTGACTTCGACCATCCCATCGCCGGGTTCTCCGCCACCGGCCGACTCGCAGAGCTGGCGGGACAGGCCAGTCTCAAGCTGCCGCGGCTCACCACCCTGGGCCAAATCCTCGGTCGCAACCTGGAGGGAAGCGCCCAAGTGAACGCCGACTTTGCCCTGGCCAGCGCCGCCAGCCACTACCTCGGCTGGCCAGCGGCCAAAGGGACGACCCCCGCCAACTCCCCGGACCTCAGCGCCACCCTCGACCTGGA
>SBFV01000274.1 GCA_006227775.1 Gammaproteobacteria bacterium
CGCCAGCCGGTCCACGTTCAGCAGGGCCGGGTCGGGCATGAAGCGCAGCAGGTCCAGGTCCTCCTCCCGCAACCGGCCACTGGCCAGGGCCTCCAGCAGGGTACCCGACCGCCAGGTACCGTACCAGTTCTGGGCCCACTGGTGGACGGTCATGGCCTTGTAGAGGCGGAAGTTGGACTCCTTGTCCGGCAGGCGACCGAGGACCGGGGGCAGAAAGAGGGTCTCGGTGTCGGTGAAGGGGCGGTCGGCGGGGGCAATGTTGAGGTTGCGACCGTTGAGACCGCAAACGAAGCGCTCAAGGACCCCCGCGACATCCGTCAGCACCGCCCCGGCCCGCTGCTCCCGCTGATGGGCGGCGAATTCCTCGACCTCCCGCAGGGCGCGGATGGCGGGTACCTGGCCCTGCTTGTCGTACAGGTCCATGGCGTAGACCAGCCAAGACTCCACCGCCTCCTGATCCATCAGGGCCAAGGCCTGGACGGCGGAGGTAACGAACTGCTCAGCCAACCCATCATGGTCCCGGGCGATGACTTCGCCCCAATGGAGGACAAACTCCTGCTGCGCCCGATCCAGCTCGACCAGGCCTCTTGCCGGCCCCTCGGTGACGAGCCAGGTGGAGATGGCGGGATTGAGGAATTCGTCCAGACGGGAGCCGATCCGGGCGGCGTCCAAAGGCGAGGGGGCGGTCACGATGCGGCGTGCTCCGGCTCGGCCAACATCCTCCTCGCCAACCTACCCGAAAGAGTGAAATCTTGTTTCATCATGGTTATATAGCCTTAAATACCGATCATCGACTGACCACCGCCTGGAGGATAGAGGCGCCCTGGACCGATTCCGTCTGATTATCAGGTTGGATGACTATATGTAGTTGTCAGCCAGGCTCTGCAACCGAGGCTCTACCCAGATGTTGCGCCCATGCCGCGACCGGCCCCTGATCGCCGCCCTGCTCCCCCCGACCTGCGCCCTCTGCGGCGCACCGGGGGCTCGCGGGCTGGATATCTGCGCCGGCTGCCGGGCGGAACTGCCGCTGAATCCCCATGCCTGCCCCCGATGCGCACTGCCTCTGGCCTTATCCGCCCCGCCCGGCCTGGCTTGTGGGACCTGCCAGCGGCAGCCACCCCCCTATGCCGTCAGCCATATCCCTTTTCTCTACCGGGACACCATGGCCAGTCTGATCCGCGGGGCCAAATTTCACGGCAAGCTGAACCTGGCCCGTCTGCTCGGGCTTTGTCTGGCCCAGTCGGTACGCGGGGAGGGGATCGAGCCGCCTGAGGTGATCATCCCCGTACCCCTCCATCCGCGGCGATTACGCCAGCGTGGTTACAACCAGGCCCTTGAGATCGCACGCACCCTGTCTCGCGAGTTGGCCATCCCGGTCGATGCCCATAGCTGCGTCCGGTTAAGGTCGATCACCCCCCAGGAAGGACTCGACAAGGAGGCCCGCCGGCAAAACGTCCGTGGGGCCTTCGGGGTCGAGCGGCCCCTCCGCTTCCGCCATCTCGTCATCCTGGATGACGTCGTGACCACTGGCAGCACCGCCGCGGAGGTTGCCCGGGTGTTACTGGCGGCGGGCGCCCACCGTGTCGACCTCTGGGCCCTGGCGAGAACGCCCTAGCCGGATACGGCGGCGAGCCCGCGGGAGGCCTGACGTGGGGAGACCGGGCCTCAGTCAAGGCCGGGCGGGGCTACCCGCAGATATTCCCGCGCGGCGCGGGCATCCAGTTGGATGCGGGCCTTCAACTCGTCGAAGGACGCGAATTTCATCTCATCCCGCAGCTTGAGCCGGAATTCCACTTCCGCATGGCGGCCATAAAGATCCCCGGCAAAATCGAACAGATGGACTTCCAGCAGGTAGCGCGGGGCCTGGTCACCCAACGTCGGTCGCAAGCCGATGTTGGCTACGCCAGGCCAGGGGCGATCCAGCAGGCCATGAACCATGACAGCATAGACTCCATGCAAGGGACTGACCCGACGATGCAGGTTGATGTTGATGGTCGGAAAACCGATGGAGCGGCCCCTTTTGTTGCCATGACCGACGCGCCCGCAGATCCGGTAGGGCCGGCCGAGCAGATGGCGGGCCAGATCCAGTTCGCCGCGGGCCAGGGTCTCACGGATCCGGGTGCTGCTGACCCGCTCGGCGCCATGGGTGATGGTATGCAGATCCTCCACCGCGAAACCATGGACGGCCCCCAATTCCCTCAATAGCCCAAAATCCCCTAGGCGCCCCCGCCCGAAACGGAAGTCATCGCCCACCAGCAGATGCCGCGCCTGCAGGCCCTTGACCAGCAATTCCACGACGAAGGCCCGGGCATCCATGCCCGCCAGCTTGGGTCCGAATTCCAGCAGCACCACCCGCTGGATACCGCAGGCCTGGATGGCCGCCAGCTTTTCCCGCAGCCGGGTGAGGCGGGCCGGAGCGGCCTGGGGGGCGAAATACTCCATGGCCTGGGGCTCGAAGGTAATCACCGTCGCCGGCAGCCCCAGTTCCCGCCCCTTGGCCAGCAAACGGTGGAAGACGGCGCGGTGCCCAAGGTGCACGCCATCGAAGTTACCGATGGTCGCGACGCAGCCCCGGTGGGGCCTGAGATTATGGAGACCGCGAATGACGTGCATGGTAGTGGTGTAAGTGAAATCCGCTAGAGACCATCTTAATGGGCAGTCTCCCTCAAGTCCTCAGGTATAACCGGAGCCACCCTGAGGCAGTAACGACCGTACCCGCACCCCCA
>SBFV01000251.1 GCA_006227775.1 Gammaproteobacteria bacterium
TGGCGGGAGTGGGATCTGCTGTCCCGCGAGAAGCTCATGGACTATGCCGCCAGCCGTGGCATCGCCGTGGAGATGAAGCGCGACGGCACCAAGTCACCCTATTCCATGGACGCCAACCTGCTGCACATCTCTTATGAAGGCTACGACCTGGAGGACCCCTGGGTCGAGCCCGGCGCCGACATGTGGCGCTGGACGCTGCCGCCGGAGCAGGCCCCGGACCAGCCGACCTACCTCGTCCTGACCTTCGAGCAGGGCGACGTGGTGGCCATCGACGGTCAGGTCATGACCCCGGCCCAGGTGCTAGCGGAGCTGAACCGCATCGGCGGGGCCAACGGCATCGGCCGGGCCGACATCGTCGAGAACCGTTACGTCGGCATGAAGTCCCGCGGCTGCTACGAGACCCCTGGCGGCACCATCCTGCACAAGGCCCACCGCGCCATGGAGTCCCTGACCCTGGACCGCGAGGCCGCCCACCTCAAGGACGAACTCATGCCGCGCTACGCCAGCCTGGTCTATAACGGCTACTGGTTCGCCCCGGAGCGGGAGATGCTCCAGGCCGCCATCGACCAGACCCAGGCAGTGGTCAACGGCGAGGTGCGCCTCAAGCTCTACAAGGGCAACGTCATGGCCGTGGGCCGGCGCTCAGCATCCAACAGCCTGTTCGACACCCGCATCGCCACCTTCGAGGAGGATGCCGGCGCCTACCACCAGGGCGACGCCACCGGCTTCATCCGCCTCAACGCCCTGCGCCTGCGGGTCGCCGCCCGGCGCCGGGGCTGAAGGCGCCAGCACCACAGGCAAGACGAGCGCCAGGGAATTCGCTCGTCTTGCTCCCTTCCGCCATCTTGTCACCCTTGGCTCTGCTGGCTACCTAGACACCCCTCTCCCCATTCCTCCCCCACCAAGGGGGAGAGAGTCCGGCGGAACGGCCTCTTATCTGATTCATCCTCCCTGGATAGGAAGCCACTGCCGGGATGCAAAGGAGCGCACCGACTGCAGCCACCGGTTTGATTTATCCTCCCGGGTGTAAGGGGAATGGGGGACGGTCACGGCCCAAGGCCCACTCAAGCCGCGACACCTGTCCGGCCATGGGCACGGATGCTCATACCCTGGATAAGGCCGTTTCAACCGCCTTCACCTGTTGCAAAATACATCAGAGCGAATTAGTTAATAAAATCATAATCCTGAGTAGCAACCGCCGATCAGTGTTGCAAACGCGTAACGGACCCCCGGCCTGATTCCAGTCATAATTAGCCTTTTTTATCAATAAATTATCCAGTAGCCCAGGATTGGCACGCTAACTGCGATAGAGGGGTATTCAGCGCCGGACCCGAGGTTTCCATCGGGAAGGCGCGATTCTTGGAGCCCCTCATGGCCAGTTTTACCGACGAGATCAAACAAGCCTTCAATGCCCTGGGCCTAGCCAACAGTGGGGAGGTCAGCGGTCGCTATCGCATGGAGGCACGTCTGCGCGCCGCCGACAGCGCCTCCCAGGCACCCGCCTCCGGCCAGGTCCTTGCCAGCGAGGCCCCCACCCTGGCCGCCGCGCCACCTCGGGTCCGGCGACAAATTGCCCTGGGCGTAGGCGCCACCCTCCCCGCCGCCGTCCTCGACTACGCCATCAACCTCTGCCGTCGCCTTCAGGCGGACCTGCTCCTGCTCACCACTGATCCACTGGGTCTGCACCGGCTGATCGCCCCGCGCCGGGAGAACCTGGCCGGCATCCTGTGCGAGGCGGAGGAACTGAGTTCGGTCAGCCGCCGCAGCCTATGCCGGGTGTTGGAGAACCATAGCCGCGTCCTCTTCGCCATCTCGGGGACGCCCGACGACCCGGTGCGCTGTCTGGTAAAGGGCAAGGGCGGTCTTTTCCGCGGCGAGTCACCTGTACCCGTGGTCGTGGTCGGCGATAACGATGGCAGGCCCCACCCCAGGGCAGCCAAGCTCTCTGATCCCTGATCCGGATCTCTCATCCCTAGTCCCCAAGTCAGTTCCATGCCGGCGGGCCGGGCCAAGGTCCCTTGCTCCCGCCCTCCCCCGCTTTGGACCCTGGCATCCGTTCCCCCATTAGCCTCCAGTTCCAAGCCAACCTTAGAGGGCTTCCCATGCCGTACCTCAAACGCCCTGTCACCGCCACCTTATTCTATGGAGTTGCCAGTCTCCTGCTGTACGCCCTGCTCTTTGCCTACGCGGACCACTTCGTCGCCTGGGCCGAGCAGACCAAGGAGAACAAGGCCCTCTTTCTGATCCCCGTGGTGGTGGCCTTCGTCTTCTCCTACTTCCATGGCGCCTTCACCGGGCACTTCTGGGAAACCCTCGGCCTCCGCGCGGCCAAGTCCAGCGCCAAGGCCACCACCAAACCTGGCGGCAATCCGGTCACCACCTCCCCCGCTCAGCAGGATCACCCGTCCAGTAACCGGCCTCTTGCCCAGTCCTAAGCCACGGAGTCGTCATCAGTGGAAAGCAGTCTCTTCATCGATATCACCCTCACCTCCGGCCTGGCCCTCTTCGTGGTGGGCTTCATCGGCGGTATGGTCTCGGGTTTCATCGGCTCCGGCGGGGCCTTCGTGCTTACCCCCGCCATGATGACCCTGGGCGTGCCCGGCATCGTCGCCGTGGCCTCCAACATCTGCCACAAGTTCCCCAAGTCCCTGGTGGGGGCCATGAAACGCCACAAGTACGGCCAGGTGGACGTCAAGCTGGGCCTGATCATGGGCGTCTTCGCCGAGGTGGGGATGCTCGCCGGCAAACAGATCATGACCGGGATCAAACATACCTATGGCGACGTCGGCACCAGTCTCTATGTCTCGGTGGTCTTCGTCATCGTCCTGGCTATCGTCGGTTCTTTCGTGCTGCGAGACGCCTATCGCATGTTCCAGCAGGAAAAGGCCGCGGGAGGTGGCGTCTCGCCGCACCAGACCACCCGCCTGGCGCGTTGGGTCCAGGCCATCCGCATCCCCGGCACCATGGTCTGGTTCCCCAGCATCAAGGCCCAGGTCTCCCTGCTGTTCATCATCCCCCTGGGTTTCGCCACCGGCATGCTGGCCGCCACCATCGCCGTGGGGGGCTTCATCGGTGTCCCGGCCATGATCTACGTTCTGGGCGCACCGGCCCTGATGGCCTCCGCCACCGAACTGGTCATCGCCTTCGTCATGGGACTGGGCGGCACCATCCTCTACGCCCTGGACGGTGTGGTGGACATCCGCCTGGCCATGATCATCCTCGCCGGCTCACTGTTCGGCATCCAAATCGGCGCCATCGGCACCACCTATGTCAAGGACTCGGTGGTGAAGCTGGTGATGGGTCTGATCATGGTCATCGTGCTCTTCTCCCGCTTCTTTTATGTCCCGGGCTACCTCTCCCACCTGGAGTTGATCTCACCCCTGCCCGAGGCCACCATCGCCACCCTGAAGATCCTGGGCGACGCCACCCTGGTGCTGGCCCTGGCGGTCGGCGGCCTCACGATCATCGTCGCCCTGATCAAGGGCATGGCGGCCCATCGTCTGGCGCAGGAGGTCTGAACCATGGCCAACCCTATGAAGCACATCCTCTTCGCCACCGACGGCTCGGAATTCTCCGCCGGCGCCCAGCAGGTCGCCATCGCCCTGGCCAAACGCTGCGGCGCCCGACTCACCGCCATGACCATCGTCCTCTCCACCCAGGATCTCGAGGGGGTCGGTACCCAGGGCCTGCGCGAGCAACTGGAGCGGGAGGCCCTGTCCATCCTGGATGGGGTTTTGGCGGCGGCGACGGCGGCGGGCATCCCCTGCGCCACCCAACTGGTCTACGGCGACCAACCCCATCAGGAGATCGTCGCCACCGCCGAGGAACTGGCATCCGACCTGATCGTCCTGGGCCGGCGCGGTAAGCGCGGCCTGGCCCGATTTATGGTTGGCCACGCCACCGCCCAGGTCGCCGGTCTGGCCCCCTGTCCGGTGCTGATGGTGCCCCGCGCCAGCGAGCTGTGGCAGCGGCGCATCCTGCTGGCCAGCGACGGGTCCGACGCCTGCGCCCCCGCCGAGGCCCAGGCCATCGACCTGGCGAGGCTCTGCCAGCTACCGCTCACGCTGGTCTCCGTCACCAGTCCCAGTCACAACGCCGAGCGCAAAGCCGCCGCCCAAGCCGCCCTGGACCGGCTCCTGGCCCGGGTCCAAGCGGCTGGCCTGGAAGGGGAGGCCTTGCTCGCCGAGGGTCGCCCGGAAGAGATGGTGGTGGCGACCGCGGCCAGTCGGGGCGCTGACCTCATCGTCGTCGGCAGCCGTGGCCGCACCGGCCTCAAGCGTCTGCTGCTGGGCAGTGCCTCCGAGCGCATCATGGGCCTAGCTCAGAGTCCGGTGCTGATCGTACCGGCGGAGCGGACCCTTTGACGGCTGTGTTGACGATCCGCCCCGCCCATCCGGGAAACGGCATGCTTCGGGTATACTCCGAAGCATGCCTGCCGCCTATCCCTTCAAGACCGCCTCCCGACCCATCCGCTCCCGCCTGTTCCGGGACCTGGTGCTGTTGGTCCTGTTCACCGCCGGCCTGCTGGCCCTGGTGGCCTGGGGGCTGATCGGTGCCCTGAACCGCGACCTGGCGGTGACGCGGATCAGCGACGCCACCCGCACGGCGCGGGAGGAGTTGCGCAACTTCATCCAGCCCATCTCCCGCCAATTGCTGATCACCCGCGACGGTCTGACCCTGGCGGGGGCGGAGGCCCTGAGACCCGCGCAGCTCACTGGCCGCTTTCTTCCTATCCTGCGCCATCTGGATCAGATCGCCGGGGCCTTCCTGGCCGACCAGGATGGGGGCGAATATTTCCTGCGCCGCGAGGGAGAGCAGTGGCTGGTCCGTGCCGTCGACCCCCAACACCCCGGGCGGGTGATTCTGACCCGTCTGGACGCCAGCGGCATCCCCCTTGAGACCTGGGAGGATCGACTGGATTACGATCCCCGCCAACGCCCCTGGTATGAGGCCGCCCGTGAGGCTCAGGGCCAGGTTGGCTGGAGCGAACCTTATCAGTTCGAATCCCTCGACCTGCCTGGGGTCACCGCCGCGCTGAGCTGGGAGATGGCGGGCAAGACGCGGGTCCTGGCCTTCGACCTGCTGCTCGATGATCTGCTGGCGTTTCTGCAAGCATTGCCCTTGGGCTCCGCAGGGACCGCCTTCCTGCTGGATGCCGATGGGGGTGTCTTTCATGCCGGGGCGCACGCCGACGTCAGGGACGCCGATGCCGGAGACGACAATGCACGGGACGGCCGGCAGCCTTTTTTCTCCGCCCAGGAGCACTTTGGCGGTCCCCAGGTCTTGGCCGCCGCGGCGGCCTGGCGTACCGCGGGCCACCCCAAGGATGAGCCGATCCGCTTCATCAGTGGCGATGGCGCCTGGTTGGCGGCTTTCCTGCCCCTCACCGCGAATCCTGCGGGGGGCTGGATCGGCGTGACCCTGCCCCAGTCCCTGCCAGGTGACGCCCTGGCCAGCCGCTGGCCGGTGCTGCTCCTGGTCACCCTGGTCATCATCGGCCTCGGCAGCGCCCTCGCCGGCTTGGTCATCCGCAAATACAGCCGCCAGTTGAAGGACCTGCCCCACTTGACCATCGACCCCGCCCACCCCGAGGCGGACCTCTATGACCTTATCGGAAGGGGGGAGGATGCCCATCTCGAGTTCAAGTCCACCATGCGCCACAACCTGCGCACCGGCAAGGCCGGCAAGGAGATCGAACTCGCCTGGCTCAAGGGGGTCACCGCCTTCCTCAACACCGATGGCGGCATCGTTCTGCTAGGGGTGGCCGACGATGGCACCCTGCTCGGCCTGGAGGCGGATGGCTTCGAGAACGACGACAAGTGCCTGCTGCACTTCAAGAACCTGCTCAACCAGCACCTGGGGCCGGAATACGCCCGGCTGGTGCGCTTCGAGCTTTATCAACTGGAGGGCAAACGCCTCGGCGCCGTGGAATGCGAGCGGTCCAGCACCCCGGTATTCCTGCGCGCCCGCAACAACGAGGAGGTCTTCCTGATCCGCACCGGCCCTTCCAACATCGAGCTCAGCCTGAGCCGGGCGCTGAAGTACATTCAGGAGCGCGCCTGAGGAGGGTGAAGATCTGCCTCATTCGGTTCACGGATCATCCTCCGGTGATACACAGCGAAGGGGCCATATCCCCATCTCCTCCTGGCAATTTTCACGGACCTACCCTGGTCTTGATCCTGCGCAGCCGCGGATCGGTTGCCAGATATTGGGGTTCTCCCGGGTGATCCGGGCTAAATCCGATTAGCGGGGATTGAGCAGGTAATTGGTCTCGACGGGGATACTGATGATATCCAGTGAATCTTCTCTTACCAAATGAGCGGGCGTAATCCCATGACCAGCGATCACGTCGAACCCCGGACACCCCCGCCCGCTCCCACCCTGCGTGAGGCCTTCCGCTACTGGCTCAAACTGGGTTTCATCAGCTTTGGGGGGCCCGCCGGGCAGATTGCGATGATGCACCAGGAACTGGTGGAGCGCAGGCGCTGGATCTCGGAACACCGTTACCTGCATGCCCTCAACTACTGCATGCTGCTGCCCGGGCCGGAGGCGATCCAACTGGCGATCTACATTTCCTGGCTGATGCATGGCGTCAGAGGCGCGATCATCGCCGGGGTGCTCTTTTTCCTGCCGGCTTTCCTGTTGTTGTCCCTTCTGGCTGGTATCTACCTGCGCTGGGGTGGGGTGCCGCAGGTAGCGGGGGTCTTTTACGCCATCAAGCCGGCGGTGGTCGCCATCGTGCTGTTCGCGGCCTGGCGCATTGGCGCGCGCACCATCAAAAACGGCCTCTTGCTCGGCATCGCGGTCCTGGCCTTCATCGGCATCTTCTTTTTCGATATCGACTTCCCCTGGATCGTACTGGCGGCGGCCTTCCTCGGCGCCATTGGCGGCAAGCTGGCGCCATCCCGCTTCCAGAGTGGCATCGGCCACGGGACTTCGCACCTGGCCTACGGTCCCGCCCTTATCGATGACCAGACCCCCCCACCGCCCCACGCCATCTTTTCCTGGACCAAACTGGTGGTGACCACCCTGGTCTTTCTCGGCATCGGGGTCGCAGGTATGCTGGCCTTGCGGGGCTTCACGGACCTCTTTCACCTGGGTGAGTTCTTCGTCAAGGCGGCCTTCCTCACCATCGGTGGCGCTTACGCGGTCTTGCCTTATGTCTACCAGGGGGCGGTGGAACACTTCGGCTGGCTCACCGGCCCGCAAATGATGGACGGCCTGGCCCTGGGTGAGACCACGCCGGGTCCCCTGATCATGGTGGTCACTTGGGTCGGCTATCTGGGCGGGGTCACCAAGGAGGTATTCGGCAACCCCGTCGCGGCTGGCCTGGCCGGGGCCACGGTGGCGACCTTCTTCACCTTCCTGCCCAGTTTCTGGTTCATCATCGCCGGCGGTCCCCTGGTGGAAGCGACGCGGGGCGAATTGAAATTCACGGCGCCCCTCACCGCCATCACCGCCGCCGTGGTCGGAGTCATCCTCAACCTCGCCGTTTTCTTCGCCTGGCACACCTTCTGGCCCCAAGCCACCACCGCCGCGCCCTTTGGCGGTCCCTTCGAGTGGCTGCCGGTCATCATCGCCATCATCGCCTTCCTGGCCTTGTGGAGGTATCAGGTGGATATCCTGAAGGTCATTGGCGGCTGCGCCCTGTTTGGCCTGCTCTATTCCTTCCTGATGTAACCGGGAAGACCGCGTTTCGGCGGTCGACACCCCCGCTGGACGCCCCCGCCCCACCCGCTGGCGGCCGAAAAGGGTGGCGCCTCGGCGACACGACTGGATTCAGTCCTTGAAACGCTTCAGCTTGCGCCACAGGGAAACGCGGTCGATGCCCAGCATCTGGGCGGCGAGGGTCTGGTTGCCGTTG
>SBFV01000420.1 GCA_006227775.1 Gammaproteobacteria bacterium
TTGACGGGGCGGGAACGACTGATTGGATGACCGGGGCGTGAAGGAAGGCCCGCTGGATGCGGTTGTGGAGCGGGGGGACCTGACATTCCAGGGCGATACTATACCGGATGGCCTCATAGTTCCGTCCGCCCAGTCGTCCTTATCGGCACCAAGGGAATGCCCCGATGAGGGTTCAGAGGGTCAAGGGAGCCGTCTCCACCGGCTCCGCTGGCCCTGCCCCTGGTCTGGCGGTGGCGGAACGCCGTTGCCTGCCCCTTCCGGCGACCGGCATCCGTGGCGTGGCGGCGAGATCCTTGAGCCGGAAAACCAGTTCCAGCGCCTCACGGGGACTGAGGCCGTCCGGGTCCAGCGCCTGCAGAGTCCTGACCACGGGATGGGGCTCCGGACGACAGTCCTCCGGCGGGAAAAGGGCGAGCTGGGTCGATCGCCGCTGGCTGTGGCGTTGGGCGGCATCCTCCAGTTCCCGCAGCCGCAGGCGGGCGCGGTCGATAACGGCCTTGGGAACCCCCGCCAGGCTGGCGACCTGAAGGCCGTAACTTTGGTTGGCGGGGCCCTCGCGCACCGCGTGGAGGAAGACGATACGGTCGCCATATTCCACCGCGTCCAGGTGGATGTTGGCGATGCCCGGGTATTCCTCCGGCAGGGTGGTCAGCTCGAAATAATGGGTGGCGAAGAGGGTGAAGGCGCGGATACGGCTCGCCAGTTCGACACCGCAGGCCCAGGCCAGGGACAGGCCATCGAAGGTGCTGGTGCCGCGGCCAATCTCGTCCATGAGGACCAGGCTGCGCACGGTGGCGTTGTGGAGGATGTTGGCGGTCTCCTCCATCTCCACCATGAAGGTGGAGCGCCCGCCCGCCAAGTCATCGGAGGCCCCGATGCGGGAGAAGATGCGGTCCACCGGTCCGAGCCGCGCCGCGCTGGCGGGGACGAAACTGCCGGCCAGGGCCAGGAGGACGATGAGGGCCGTCTGACGCATGTAAGTGGACTTGCCGCCCATGTTGGGTCCCGTAACCACCAGCATGCGCCGCTCGGCATCGAAGCGCACGTCGTTGGGGACGAAGGGAGTGTCGATGACCCCTTCCACCACCGGATGGCGCCCTTCCTTGATGTCGATGGTCGGTTCCTCGGTCAGCTCCGGGCGACACCACTCCAGGGTCCGTGCCCGCTGCGCCAGAGTGGCGAGGACGTCGAGGGTGGCGAGGGCGGAAGCGCTGAGCTGCATGGGGCCCAGCCAGGCCCGCAACCGCTCCAGCAGGTCCTCGTACAGGGCCTTTTCCCGGGCCAGGGACCGCTCCCGGGCGGACAATACCTGGTCCTCGAAGCGCTTGAGCTCCAGGGTGACATAGCGCTCGGCGCCCTTCAGGGTCTGGCGGCGCACATAGTCCGCCGGTACCTGATCGGCCTGGGCGCGGCTGACCTCGATGGCGTAGCCATGGACCCGGTTATAGGTGACGCGCAGATTGGCCAGGCCGGTGCGTGTCCGTTCCCGGGCCTCCAGCTCCAGGAGAAAGCGGTCGGCGTTGGTGGACAGGTCACGCAACTCGTCCAGTTCGGGGTCGTAGCCCGGGGCAAGGACGCCGCCGTCGCGGATCAGGGCCGGGGGTGTCGCGAGGATGGCCCGCCCCAGCAGTTCGACCACCGCGGGATGGGTTGCGACCTGGTCGGCCAGTTCCCGCAGCAAGGGGGTCTCCCGGGGTGCCAGTTGGGCCTGGAGGGCCGGCAGGCGGGCCAGGGAGTCGCGCAACACCGCCAGGTCCCGCGGCCGGGCGCTGCCAAGGGCAACGCGGGCAAGGATACGTTCCAGATCCCCGATGCCCCCCAGTTCGTCGCGCAAAGGCTGGTCCTGGTGTCCGCCCAGCAACTCAGCGATGGCGGCGTGGCGCCGGCGTACCAGGGCGATGTCGCGCAGGGGGCGCGCCAGCCAGCGGCGCAGCAGGCGGCTACCCATGGGGGTGGCGGTATGATCCATGACACCGACCAGGCAATGCTCGGGGCGGTCGGCAAGGCTGCGCTCGATCTCCAGGTTGCGGCGGGTGGCCGCGTCCAGGATCACCGCCTCATCACGGCGCTCGGTGGTCAGGCCGCGGAGGTGGGGTAGGGTAGCGCGCTGGGTGTCCTTGACATATTGCAGCAGACAGCCGGCGGCGCCGATGGCCAGGGGCAGGTCGGCGCAACCGAAGCCAGTGAGGTTAAGGCTGCCGAACTGGGCGCGGAGCAGGCGCTCGCCGCTGTCCGGGTCGAAATGCCAGGGGGGGCGGCGGGTAATGCCGCGCTCCTGGCCCAGGCCGGCGGACCGGCGTGCGTCGTGACCCGAGCCCATGGCCGAGCCGGCGGCCTGGCCCGTACCGGAGGTGGTGCCGTGGCCCAGGGCGGGAGGAGAGAACGAGCTCGTGGACAGGCCCAAGGTGGCCGGCAGGCGGCTGTCCTCCGCGAACAGGATCTCCGCCGGATTCAGTCGACCAAGCTCGCCGCGCAGGGCCTCCAGACCCGTCACTTCCATGACCGCGAAACGACCGCTGGAGACTTCGAGCCAGGCCAGCCCGAAGCCGCCCTCGCGGAGGGACGTCTCCGCCACCGCCAGCAGCAGGTTCTCCCGTCGCTCTTCCAGCAGAGCCTCGTCACTCAGGGTGCCGGGGGTGACGATCCGGGTCACCTGCCGTGCGACCGGACCTTTGGATTTGGCCGGGTCGCCCATCTGCTCGCAGATGGCCACC
>SBFV01000102.1 GCA_006227775.1 Gammaproteobacteria bacterium
GTGAGGAGTGGGCCGGGCAGGGCGCCTGTCATACTCTTCACCCCTCACCCCTAGCTCCTTACGAAAATTATGGCTTTGCTGCAAATTGCCGAACCAGGGATGAGCGCCGCTCCCCACGAGCACCGGCTCGCCGTGGGTATCGACCTGGGCACCACCAATTCCCTGGTGGCGACGGTGCGCAACGGCATCTCCGTGGTGCTCAACGACGCCCATGGCCGCCCCCTGCTGCCCTCGGTGGTGCGCTATCACCAGGACGCCACCACGACCGTCGGCTATGACGCCCAGGCCAAGAGCAGCGAGGACCCCCACAACACCATCATCTCGGCCAAGCGCTTCATGGGCCGCGGCCTCAAGGACTTGCCGGATGCCGCCACCCTGCCCTACCAGTTCGTCGATGCCCCGGGCATGGTCCAGCTGAAGACCGTCGCCGGGGTGAAGAGCCCGGTGGAGGTGTCGGCGGAGATCCTCAAGGTCCTCAAAGACCGGGCCGAGGCCTCCCTGGGCGGCGACCTGCTGGGGGCGGTGATCACCGTCCCGGCCTATTTCGACGACGCCCAGCGCCAGGCCACCAAGGACGCCGCCCGGCTGGCGGGCCTCAACGTCCTGCGCCTCCTCAACGAGCCCACCGCGGCGGCCATCGCCTATGGCCTCGACAATGCCGCCGAGGGCATCTACGCCGTCTACGACCTGGGCGGCGGCACCTTCGACATCTCCATTCTGAAGCTGACCCAGGGGGTATTCGAGGTCCTGGCCACCAACGGCGACTCCGCCCTGGGCGGTGACGACTTCGACCGCCGCATCTACTGCTGGGTCCTGGAACAGGCCCAGTTGCACACCCTCAGCGACAACGACAAGACCCTGCTGATGGCCAAGGCGCGGGAGGCCAAGGAATACCTCACCGAGCACCCCGAGGCCCGCATCACCGCCGTCCTCGGCACCGGCGAGTTCGTCGACCTGAATCTGACCGAGGCGATCTTCAACGACCTGACCGCCAGCCTGGTGACCAAGACCCTGATGCCCACCCGCAAGGCCCTGCGCGATGCCGGCCTGACCCCGGAGGAGGTAAAGGGCGTGGTGATGGTGGGCGGGTCCACCCGGGTGCCCCGGATCCAGGCGGCAGTGGGCGAGTTCTTCGGCCAGACGCCGCTCACCAACCTGGACCCGGACAAGGTGGTCGCCCTCGGTGCCGCCATCCAGGCCAATGTCCTGGCCGGCAACAAGCGCGAGGACGACTGGCTGCTCCTGGACGTGGTGCCCCTGTCCCTGGGCCTGGAGACCATGGGCGGCCTGGTGGAGAAGATCATCCCCCGCAACTCCACCATCCCCGTGGCCCGGGCCCAGGAGTTCACCACCTACAAGGACGGCCAGACCGCCATGAGCATCCACGTGCTCCAGGGCGAGCGGGAACTGGTCTCCGACTGCCGTTCCCTGGCCCGCTTCACCCTGCGCGGCATCCCGGCCCTGGTGGCGGGGGCGGCCCGCATCCGGGTCACCTTCCAGGTGGATGCCGACGGCCTGCTCTCGGTCAGCGCCCGGGAGACGAGCACCGGCGTCGAATCCCACATCGAGGTGAAGCCCTCCTACGGCCTGACCGACGACGAGATCGCCCGCATGCTGCAGGAGTCCATCGACCATGCCCGGGGCGACGTGGATGCCCGCCAGCTGGCAGAGATCAGGGTGGATGCCCGTCGTCTGCAGGAGGCCACCGAGGCGGCCCTGGCCGAGGATGGCCAGACCCTGCTGGATGCCGAGGAACGGATGGCCATTGAAAATCTCATTGCCAGCCTCAAGTCGGTACTGGAAGGCGATGACGCCGCCGCCATCAAGCGGGCCTACGAGGCGCTCAACCAGGGGACGGTGGAATTCGCCGCCAGGCGCATGGATGCCAGCGTCAAGCGGGCCCTCACCGGTCATCGCCTGGAAGAGATCAACCTTTGAGGGTGCATGCCATGGCGATCTTCGACAGCGATTTCATCCGGGGCCTGCAGCAGCGGCTGGACAGTCACCCCATCTACGGGGCCCTGAGGACCACGGACGACCTCCGGGTGTTCATGGAGCACCATGTCCATTCGGTCTGGGACTTCATGTCCCTGATCAAGTATCTCCAGCACGCGGTGGCGCCGGCTCGCTGGCCGTGGACGCCGGGTGCGGATGCCGAGGTCCAGCGCTTCATCAACGAACTGGTGCTGGAGGAGGAGACCGACGAGGCCCCGCCCAACATGGGCGTCGCCTTCAGCAGCCACTTCATGCTCTACCTCGCCGCCATGCGGGAGGTGGGGGGCGATGCCCAGCGCATGCTGAGCTTCGTGGACAAGGTCCGTGACGAGGGCATCCGGCCGGCCCTGGATTCCGGCCTGGCCCCCGGGCCCGCCCGGGACTTCAACCGGGTCACCTTCGACCTCATCGACAGCGGCAAGTCCCACCGGGTGGCGGCCGCCCTGGCCCTGGGCCGGGAGCACGTCATCCCCGCCATGTTCCGGGCCTTCCTTGAACGGATGGCCATCGGCGAGGCCGTCGCCCCCACCTTCCACTACTATCTCAAGCGGCACATCCACCTGGACGAGGACTTCCATGCCCCTCTCTCCCTGCGCCTGCTCGAGGCCCTCTGCGGCGACGACCCGGTCAAGCGGGAAGAAGCCCGCCAGGCGGCCATCGATGCCGTGGATGCCCGCCTCGCCTTCTGGGACGGCGTCATGCGCGCCCTGCCC
>SBFV01000162.1 GCA_006227775.1 Gammaproteobacteria bacterium
GCGGGACACCGCTCGCGACGGCTCCATGGCCATAGCTTTCTGGCCCGGGTGCGTGCGGCGTTGCCCGCGGGTTGGGCCCCCTTTCCGGGTGGCGAGTGTGGCGCCCTCAGCGCGGCCTTGACTGCGGCCGTCGCGCCCCTCGACTACCAGTATCTCAATGACCGATTGGTGGTCCCCACCGACGAGAATCTGGCCCGCTGGGTGCGCCGGCATCTGGAGGTCCCGGGCCTGGAGACCGTTGGCGTGCGCAGCACCCCTGACACCGGGGCGGAACTGACGGCCAGTGACCACTGCCATCTTTGGCACCGCTTTCGCTTCGAGGCCGCCCACCGGCTGCCGCATGTCCCTCCCGGGCATCAGTGCGGGCGCATGCATGGCCATGGCTTCGAGGTCATCCTTCACCTGGATCAGGAACTGGCGGGCCAGGACATGGGGGTGGATTTCGACCTTCTGGCCAGCCTCTGGGCGCCACTGCAGGCGGAACTGCACCATGCCTGTCTCAATGACCTCGCCGGCCTGGAGAACCCGACCAGTGAACTGCTGGCTCGCTGGATCTGGCGGCGGCTGAAACCAGAGCAGTCCGCCTTGTCCTGGGTCAGCGTCTACGAGACCGCCACCGCTGGCTGCCATTTCGATGGCGTCAATTTTCGCATCTGGAAGGAACTGCGCTTCGAGGCCGCCCTGCGTCTGACTGCCGCCCCGGATGGTGACGGCCGCCGGCGCCTGCATGGCCACAGCTACCTGCTCCGGCTGCATCTGACCGCGCCCCTGGACCGGATCCTGGGCTGGACGGTGGATTACGGGGATGTCAAGGCCCTGTTCAAGCCGGTCTATCAGCGGCTGGATCATCACCTCCTCGATGAATTGCCGGGGCTGGCGGAGGCCGACCCCGCCCGCCTGGCCCGCTGGATACGCGCCGAGGTGATGGAGGCATTGCCCCAACTGGATCGCATCGACCTGTTCGAGACCCCCGGCACCGGGGTGAGCCTGTGCTGGGGCGACCTGGGGCCGGCCCTTCCCACCTAAATCAAAGTGCCAGCCGTCTATCACGTCAAGGAGATCTTTTACAGCCTGCAAGGGGAAGGGGCCCGAACGGGTCGGGCGGCGGTATTTTGCCGCTTTGCCGGCTGCAATCTCTGGTCCGGGCGGGAACAGGACCGCGCCGGGGCGATCTGCAACTTCTGCGATACCGACTTTCGAGGCACCGAGGGGGAGGGGGGCGGCAGGTTCGCCGCCGCGGGCCAGTTAGCGGATTCGATTGCGGTAATCTGGGGCGGGGGATGGGGCCCGGGCATCCGGCCCTATGTCGTCCTCACCGGCGGTGAGCCCCTGCTGCAACTGGATGCGCCCCTGATCACCGCCCTGCATGAGCGGGGCTTCGAGGTGGCCGTCGAGACCAATGGCACCTTGCCAGCGCCTCCGGGCCTGGACTGGGTCTGCGTCAGCCCCAAGGCCGGCGCCGAGTTGGTCCAGCGGGCGGGTGACGAACTGAAGCTGGTCTACCCTCAGCCCGGGGCCGCGCCGGAAGCCTTCGCCGGGCTGGACTTCCGGCACTTCTTCCTCCAGCCCTTGGACGGCCCCGACCAGTTAGCTCATACCCGCCAAGCCGTGGCCTATTGCCTGGCCCACCCCCGCTGGCGGCTTAGCCTCCAGACCCACAAGCTGCTGGGCATTCCCTGAGGACCACCAACGCGGGCCGGGTTTAGTCGGGTGTAACCGTTCATGCCCCCTCTCCCCGACCCTCCCCCACCAGGTGGGAGGGAGTAAGAGAATCAGCAACTTGTGCCACCGAAGTCCTCATGGGGCGCGAGGGGTCTGAATGAATACAGTCTGGTCTGCATCACTCCTGGGAAAGCCTTTCGTGACCACGATCGTGAGGTCGGGTCTAACGAATACAGTCTGGTCTGCATCAGTCCTGGGCCGGGGCCTGCTGTTCAGGTTCCATCAGAAGCTGCTCCTTGCTCGCTTCCTCTAGTTGCTTGACTGCCCAGGCGCCGACCTTGAAATACCAGGGAAGGTCGTTGGCCTTGAGGACATAGTCCGCGCTATCCGCCAGCTTGGCGATCAGGAACTCCCGGGTCTTGCCCTCCCGGGGCCGGACCGTCAACCGCACCACTGGGTTGTCCATCTGGTATTCCGGCTTGGCCTCGGTGCCTAATACCTCCAGGTAGTTGAGGGTGGCGGCGGCGCGGGCCAGGTCACCGGCCTTGGCCTGGTTGATCTCGGTGGTCTCGCCCTCCAGCACCCAGCGGTCGGGGCCGACCTGTCCAGCCTGGCCACCGCCCTCGGCAGTGGGTTTCTGGCCGACCTGGCCGATATTCTCAGCCTTGGGGTCCTGGCCACCTTGGCCGGCGGCCGCAACCTCATCGTCCTCCTGGTCGCCTTCCCCGGCCTTGAACTTCGTCAGCACCATCCCGTTCAGGGTGAGCCCGGCGATCTGGTCCGAGGTGAGGGCGAAGAGCCCCCTGTCGGTCCAGTCGTTGGCCTTGGCCCCGGCCTGGTGGGCGGCGTAGGCCACCTCGAAGACCGCCTCGCCCTGGCCGCCGCGGGCGAACAGGCGCTTGAACCCGGGGGAGTCGCCGAGGTAGAGCACCGCCAATTCCTGGTCACCCTGGCGCAGGTCGATGCGGCGCTCGAACTGGTCCGCCGCGACCTTGAAGCGGGCGAAGGCCTCCGGCGAGGTGGACACCGGCAGGCGGGTGCGCAG
>SBFV01000325.1 GCA_006227775.1 Gammaproteobacteria bacterium
AACTGGAGCGCAAGCAGGCCTCAGGGCCGCTGGTAAAGCCGCCGGGCCTGGATATAGGCCCACACTGGATCGGGGAGCAGGAAGCGCGGACTGAGCCCGCTGACGATCAGGCCGCGAATGCGGGTCGACGAGATATCCAGTTGCGTCACCCCCTGGAACCAGACCCGGCCCGCGGGGGAGGTGGTCAGTTCCCTGACGTCACGGCACCGGCGGGGCTGGAGCCAGGTTTGCAACTCCGCGCTGAATTCTTGATTGAGGCCGGCGTTGGTGTCCTGGCCACCCTCCCCCGGTAAGGCCGGGCGTTGCATGACTACCAGATGAACCAAGTCCAGGATGTCATCCGGCCGGTGCCAGGTGAGAAATCCGCGGAAGGCATCGGCCCCCACCAACAGGCAAAGCCCTCGGCTCATCCCCAATTCAGCGCGGATCTCCGCCAGGGTGTCGTAGGTGTAGGATTGACCGGCGCGCCGCAGTTCCCGGTCATCGATACGAATGCCCGTCTCCTCCCCGACCGCCAGGCGCAGCATCGCCAGGCGCTGTTCCGGGCTGGCTTGGGGCTGAGGCCGATGGACGGCCTGGCGCAGGGGGATCAACCACAGGTCGGCCAGTTCCAGCGCCTGGCTAACCTCCAGGGCCGGGCGCAGGTGACCGAAATGGACCGGATCGAAGGTCCCGCCCAGGAGCCCGATCATGTCGGCGTATCGTGCCTGAGGGTCTCGTCGCACCCCTGCCCGTGAAAGTCTCCGCTGGCGTTATCCACGCGAAGGATCATCATTGCAGGTCCCCCACCCCGGCCGCCGCCAGCCCCGCTCCCTTGCCGGCGGGATTAGGTGCGGGAGGCGGGGCCTTCAGGCCCGCACCTCGCCATTGCCGAGGACGATGAACTTCACCGAAGTCAGGCCCTCCAGACCCACCGGGCCGCGGGCATGGAACTTGTCGGTGCTGATGCCGATCTCGGCGCCCAGGCCATACTCGAAGCCATCGGCGAAGCGGGTGGAGGCATTGACCATCACCGAACTGCTGTCCACCTCCCGCAGGAAGCGACGGGCGCGGCTGTAGTCCTCGGTGACGATGCTGTCGGTATGCTGGGAGCCATGGCGGGCGATGTGCGCCATGGCCTCGTCCAGACCAGCGACGACCCGGATAGCCAGGATCGGGGCCAGGTATTCCGTATCCCAATCCTCGGGACTGGCGGGGATGGCCGATGGGACCAGTTGACAGGTGGTGGGACAGCCCCGCAGCTCCACCCCCTTCTCCCGCAGGGGCGCGGCCAGCAGGGGCAGGGCCTGGTCAGCGATCCCCTTCGCTACCAGCAGGGTCTCCAGGGTGTTACAGGTGCCGTAACGCTGGGTCTTGGCGTTCATGACGATGGGCAGGGCCTTGGCGAGGTCGGCCCGATCGTCGATATAGACATGGCAGATGCCATCCAGGTGCTTGATGACCGGCACCCGCGCCTCGCGGCTGATCCGTTCGATGAGGCCCTTGCCGCCGCGGGGGATGATGACGTCCACGTACGCGGGCATGGTGATCAGGGCACCGACGGCGGCGCGATCCCGGGTGGCGATGACCTGCACCCCGTCCGCGGGCAGGCCGGCGCTCTCCAGGCCGCGCTGCAGGCAAGCGGCGATGGCCTGATTGGAGTGGAAGGCCTCGGAACCGCCGCGCAGCACGGTGGCGTTGCCGGACTTGAGGCACAGGGCGGCGGCGTCGGCGGTGACATTAGGGCGGGATTCGTAAATGATGCCGACCACTCCCAACGGCACCCGCATCCGCCCCACCTGAATGCCGGAGGGGCGGTAATTGAGGTCGAAGATGGCCCCCACCGGGTCCGCCAGGGCGGCGACCTCCCGCAGACCGGCGATCATGGCGTCGATGCGCCCGGGGGTCAGCTCCAGGCGGTCAAGCAAGGCCGCATCCAGCCCCTGGGCGGCCCCGGCCGCCAGATCCAGCCGGTTGGCGGCCAGCAGATCGGCCCGCCGCGCGTCCAGATCGGCGGCTATGGCCAGCAGGGCCCGGTTCTTGGCCGCGGTCTCGGCCCGGGCCAGCAACCGCGAGGCGGCCCGCGCCCGCTCGCCAACGGTTTGCATATAGGCGGCGACATCGCTGATCGGGGTCTCGGTCATGGCGGGTATTCCTGAAAGCTGGGGGCTGACTTGGCACGGCAGCCGAGGAGGCGGAAAAGGGCAATGGATTGCGCCAAGATTTTATACCAGCCCCACTTCTTTTTGAGTGTGGAAGGGGGGGTCTGGGTGCAGCTTGCTGGGGGTCTCGACCGCAGAGATACGGCCGTCAAGAGAGAGGGAGATATTCACGAGATTACCCCTGCCAGACGCCACCGGACGCCGGGAAACCGAAAATGGACTTGAGATGGGTATACCCTGTTGAACCTCAGGAGGACGGAGACGGCAGCGGGGCTGGTCCCCCCGCCAGGGTATCGCCAATGGCGGCCAGGGTCAGCCAGGGATCGCCCCGCGCCAGGCCCTTGATCTGCCGATCAGCCAGTGCGCACTGGCCCAGCAGATCCTGGAGCCTGGTCGACGGCAGGCGGCGCAGGGCGGCCTTGCAGGGCCCCTGGCGGTTCTGCCAGACCCGCTCGGCGGTCAGAAAGGCGTCCAGGGCGCGGCCGCCGCCCTGGGCGGCGAAGGCGGCGCGGGTGAGGAGCCGCACCTCCCGGGCCAGGACCCAGAGCACC
>SBFV01000114.1 GCA_006227775.1 Gammaproteobacteria bacterium
AACCATGTCGAGATCATCCTGCCCAAGTACGACACCCTGCGTTACGACCACATCTACGAGCTGCACGTCACCTACCAGGACCTGTGGGTGCCCTGGTACGAAGGGGCCATCCACTGCACCGTCTATTTCGGCTTCGTCCATGATCGCAAGTGCTTCTTCATCGAGCCCCACTCACCGGACAATTTCTTCAACCGGGGCTCCATCTACGGCTTCAACGACGACCTGCTGCGTTATGCCTTTTTCTCCCGCGCGGCCATGGAGTTCCTGTTCAAGGCCGGCAAGCACCCGGACATCATCCACTGCCACGACTGGCAGACGGCCCTGGTGCCGGTCTTCCTCTACGAAATCTACCAGCACCTGGGCATGACCCACTCCCGGGTCTGCCTCACCATCCACAACTTCAAGCACCAGGGGGTCTGCGGTCAGGAACTGTTGCGCGCCACCGGTCTGGGAAGACCGGAGCATTTCTCCGACTACAGCCGGCTGCGGGACAACCACACCCCCCACGCCCTTAACCTGCTCAAGGGCGGCATCGTCTACGCCAACTTCACCACCACGGTCTCCCCCCGCTATGCCTTCGAGACCCGGGATGGCGGCCAGGGCTTTGGTCTGGAACCGACCCTGCACACCCACCATCTTAAATACGGCGGGGTGGTGAACGGCATCGATTACGATGTCTGGAATCCGGAGGTGGACCATTACCTGCCCACGCGCTACGGCCTCGACACCATCGACGGCAAATACGCCAACAAGCGTGAACTCCGCCACCGCTTCCTGCTGGCGGACAACGAAAAGCCCATCATTGCCTTCATCGGCCGCCTCGACCCCCAGAAGGGCCTGGAGCTGGTGCGGCACGCCATCTTCTACTGTCTGGAGCATGGCGCCCAATTCGTCCTGCTGGGCTCCAGCCCCGACCCCCACATCAACGCCGACTTCTGGGGGCTCAAGCGGATGCTGAATGACAGCCCCGACTGCCATCTGGAGATCGGCTACGACGAGGAACTGTCACACCTCATCTATTCCGGGGCGGACATGATCCTGGTCCCCAGCCAGTTCGAGCCCTGCGGGCTCACTCAGCTCATCGCCCTGCGCTATGGCACCATTCCGATCGTGCGGGCGGTGGGCGGTCTCGCCGACACCGTCTTCGACAAGGACTATTCCCACCGCCCCCTCCACGAGCGCAATGGCTACGTCTTCGAGAATTACGACCACCCCGGTCTGGAGTCCGCCCTGGGTCGGGCCATCGCCTGCTACTACGACCACCCGGACCACTTCCGGGAACTGATGAAGAACGCCATGCGCAGCGACTATTCCTGGAACATTCCGGGCATGGACTACCTGAACATCTACAACTACATCCGCGATAAGTAGTGACGGCACCACCTTCACCAGCCCGGTTCCACTCCGCTGCCGGCCGGTCCCGCCCTCCGCCGGGTCGGCCTCCCTACCCCCAATCCCCCTTGCGGTAGGTCCCCACCAGCTCCGCCCGGGCCAGGATGTGCTGGTCCATGGCCGCTAGCAGCCGATTTTTGTGGGGATGGCCAAGGTCAGGCAAACGGCAGTCCAGAGCGTAGAGCAGATGAAAATAGCGATGTCGGCCGATAGGAGGACAGGGGCCGCCGTACCCGGTGCGCCCCCAGCTATTGAGCCCCTGAAGGGTGCCCGCGGGCAGATCCTCCGGCTGGATACCGGGAGGCAACCCCGGCAAGTCAGGGGGCAGGTTGTAGAGGATCCAGTGGTCCCAGACCATGCGCGGCGCCTGGGGATCGGGGGCGTCCGGATCATCGATCAACAGCACCAGACTCTGGCAGCCCGCCGGTACCCCGCTCCAGGCCAGATCCGGAGACAGATCCTCGCCCTCGCAGCTATGACGCCGCGGAATGATCCCGCCGTGGGTAAAGGCGGTGGAAGTCAAGACCAGGCTCATCAATCTCACCTCTTTCCGTAGGGTTGTTGTATTTGTGGATACGCTTCGCCCTTGGGCCTCGCCGGGGAGGTCGGCTAGCGTCTGGCGGGGGTGTCGGCCGCGGTGAAGCGGGTCGTCAAGCTATCAGGGACGACTCCACGGCCTCCCCCGCCAGACGCCACCCGACCCAGGCATAACCCCTGGCTTCGGGTATCGTGGGAGGCACCTAGATTCATAAATATAGCCCCATTGGCGCCAAACAAGCGCGGCCCTCTTCCGTGCCAGCCGGTTAGGATATACTGCGGCCAGCCAGCCGCCGCTCCCGGTCACGGCGCCCTATTCACCCACACCGCACCCTGCTTGGAAGGTTTGCTCCATGTCTGACTACAATGCCGAGGACGTCCGCAACATCGCCCTGGTGGGTCACGCCGGTTCCGGTAAGACCACCCTGGTGGAGGCCCTGCTCGCCGCCACGGGGGTCATCTCCGCACCCGGTAGCGTGGCCCGGGGTACGACCGTTTGTGACTACGACCCCATGGAGAAGGAGCACAAGCACTCCCTGGACATCGGCATTACCAGCTTCAACGCCCATGGCAAACACGTCAATCTACTGGATACCCCCGGTTTTCCGGACTTCATCGGCCGCAGTGTTTCCGTGCTGCCGGCGGTGGAGACCGCGGCGGTGGTCATCAACGCCCAGGCCGGCATCGAGCGGATCACTCAGCGGATGATGGCCGTCGCCCAGGATCGCCAGCTCTGCCGCCTCATCCTCGTCAACAAGATCGACGCCGAGGGCGTGGACTTGGCCGGTCTCACCGAGCGCATCCGCGATACCTTTGGCCCCGAGTGCCTCCCCATCAACCTGCCGGCCCATGGCGGCAAGCAGGTGGTGGATTGCTTCTTCCAGCCCAGCGGCTCCCCGACCGATTTCTCCTCCGTCGCCGAGGCCCATGGCCGAATTATCGATCAGGTCGTGGAGGTGGACGAGGAGCTGATGGAACTCTACCTGGAGCAAGGCCAGGACCTAGAACCCGAACAGTTGCATGACCCCTTCGAAAAGGCCCTGCGGGAGGGCCACTTGATCCCAATCTGTTACATCTCCGCCGAGACCGGCGCCGGCATCCCGGAACTGCTGGAGATCCTGGTCCGCCTGATGCCCAACCCCGCCGAGGGCAACCCACCCCCTTACATGAAGGGCGAAGGCGCCGACATGATCCCCGTGGCGGTGAGTCCGGACCCCAATCTCCATGTCCTGGCCCATGTCTTCAAGGTTATCAACGATCCCTTCCGCGGCAAGCTGGGTATCTTCCGCATCCACCAGGGGCGCATCACCCCCAACAGCCAGCTCTTCATCGGTGACGCCCGTAAGCCCATCAAGGTCAATCACCTTTACCGGCTCCACGGCAACGAGCAGATCGAGGTCCCCGAGGGCGTTCCCGGCGACATCCTGGCCATCGCCCGGGTAGACGAGGTCCATTTCGATGCCGTGCTCCACGATTCCCACGACGAGGACCATCACCACTTGAAATCCATGGAGTGCCCGGTGCCCCTCTTTGGCCTGGCCATCTCCCCCAAGAAGCGCGGCGACGAGCAGAAACTGGCGGATGCCCTGCATAAACTGGAGTCCGAGGACCCCTGCTTCCACGTCGAGCACAACCTCTCCACCAACGAGACCGTGATGCGTGGCCTGGGCGAACTGCACATGAAGGTCCTGATGCGGCGCTTGTCCGATCAGTTCCATGTGGAGGTCGACACCCGGCCACCCCGGATTCCCTACCGCGAGACCATCACCGCCAAGGCCGAGGGCCATCATCGGCACAAGAAACAGACCGGTGGTGCCGGCCAGTTCGGCGAGGTTTTCCTGCGCATCGAGCCCCTGGCGCGGGGCGGTGGCTTCGAATTCGTCGATGCCGTGGTCGGTGGCGTCATCCCCAACCAGTTCATCCCCTCCGTCGAGAAGGGCGTACGCCAGATCATGGACGAAGGCGCCGTCGCCGGCTATCCCCTCCAGGACATCCGCGTCACCCTCTACGATGGCAAGTTCCACCCCGTGGACTCCAAGGACATCGCCTTCGTCACCGCCGGACGCAAGGCTTTCCTGGAGGCCATCGACAAGGCGCGGCCGGCGATCCTGGAGCCCATCGTCAAGATCCGCATCCTCGCCCAGAACACCGCCATGGGCGACCTGGCCGGGGACCTCTCCAGCCGCCGCGGCCGCGTCCTCGGCAGCGACGCCGCCAGCATGGGCCAGATCGCCATCGACGGGGAGGTGCCCCTGGCGGAGCTGGAGGGCTACGAATCCCGCCTCAAGTCCCTGACCGGCGGCGAGGGTACCTACTCCATCGAGCTCAGCCACTACGAGGCCGTGCCCGCCAACATCCAGAAGCAATTGCAGGACGCCTACCAGCGCAACGAGTCGGAATGAAGCCCAGGGGACCTCTCCGGCCATGGATTTCAGTGACATGCCACCTGGTACCACCCAGGTGGGACCGTACTGGGTGACTCCCCCCGGTCAGACCTACGGGGACATTCTCTACCAGCAGTGGTCCGGGGTGGCCAAGATCACCATCAACCGGCCGGAAGTGCGCAATGCCTTCCGGCCGGAGACGGTGCGGGAACTGATCGATGCCTTCCACCGCGCCCGGCTGGATGCCTCGGTCGGGGTCATCATCCTCACCGGGGCCGGGGACCTGGCCTTCTGCTCCGGGGGGGACCAGCGCATCCGTGGCGACCAGGGCTACCGGGATGCGGCCGGCGGGGCTGAGCATCTCAACGTGCTGGAACTGCAACGGGACATCCGCTCCCTGCCCAAGCCGGTCATCGCCATGGTGGCGGGCTATGCCATCGGCGGTGGTCATGTGCTGCACCTGATCTGCGACCTTAGCATCGCCGCCGACAATGCCCGCTTCGGCCAGACCGGGCCCCGGGTGGGCAGTTTCGACGGGGGCTTCGGCGCCGGTCTGCTGGCGCGCACCGTAGGCCTGAAGAAGGCCAAGGAGATCTGGTTCCTCTGCCGCCAGTACGACGCCCGGGAGGCCCTGGCGATGGGGCTGGTCAATGCCGTGGTCCCCTTGGCGGAACTGGAGGCCGTCACCCTGGACTGGTGCCGCCAGATCCTCCAGCTCTCCCCCACCGCCCTGCGCCTGCTCAAGTCGGCCTTCAACGCCGAGACCGATGGCCTGGCGGGCATTCAGGAACTGGCGGGCAACGCCACCGGCCTCTTCTACACCACCCCGGAGGCCCAGGAGGGTCGGAACGCCTTCCTGGAAAAGCGCCCCCCGGATTTCCGACGCTTTCCCCAACGCAGTTGAGATGTCCGGCCTGGCCCGCGCTCTTTCCCGTTGGGTCGCCGCCGCGCGCCCGCGCACCTTGCCGCTGACGGTGACCCCCGTCGTGGCGGGCATCGCCCTAGCGGTCGCCACCACCGGGGAACTACACCTGGTGACCGCCCTCGCCACCCTGCTGGCGGCGGCGGCCATCCAGATCGGGACCAATCTGCACAACGATGCCTGCGACTTCGTGCGCGGCAACGATACCCCGGACCGCCTCGGCCCCCCCCGGGCCGCGGCCCAGGGCTGGTTCACCCCAACCCAGGTCAAGCGGGCGGCGCATCTAGCCTTTTTCACCGCCTTCGTCCTGGGGGCCCTGCTGTGCCTGCGCGGCGGCTGGCCCATCCTGCTGCTTGGGCTCAGCGCCTTGGCCGCGGGCTATGCCTATACGGGCGGACCCTGGCCCATCGCCTACGGCCCCTTCGGCGAGGTCTTCGTGCTGCTCTTCTTCGGCGTCGCCGCCGTGGCCGGGAGCCATTACCTCCAGACCCTGGACTTCTCCCCCACCGCTCTGGCCCTGGGGACCATCCTCGGCCTGCCCGCGGCCGCCGTCCTGCTCATCAACAATTACCGTGACCTGGAGACCGACCGGCGGGGCGGACGCCTGACCCTTTGCCACTACCTGGGGCGGGAGGACGCCCGTCGCCTTTATGCCTTCCTCCTGCTGGCCCCCTTACCCCTGCTATTGCTCCTCCCCCTGCCCTTGCAGCCCTGGCCCCTGATCGTCGCCCTGCCCTTCGCGGCCTGGCTGGTCGCCCGCCTCAACCAAGGGGCTCTGGGGACGGCCCTCAACCCCCAACTCGCCGCCACCGCCCTCTATCAGATGGCCCTGGTGGCCCTGCTCATGGTCGGTCTGGCCCTCCACGGGCCTTGATCGCGCTTTGGCCGGTAAAGTCCCAGCGAGTATCCGCATGACCGCGACCGGCTTCAGCCATTCCTTCACCGTCCGCCTGCATGACATCGACGCGGCGGGGATTCTTTTCTACGGCCACTTGTTCCGACATGCCCATGATGCCTATGAGGGCTTCATGGCCGCCATCGGCTTTCCCCTGCACCGCCTTCTCGCCGCGGGCGACTGCCCGCTGCCCCTGGTCCACGCTGAGGCCGATTACCGTCAGCCCCTGCGCCACGGGGACAAGATCCGGGTGGCGCTTGGGGTCCTCGCCATCGGCCGCACTTCCTTCACCCTGGAGTATCGCTTTCTCGACGAGGGCGAGCGGGAGCGGGCCCGGGCGAAGACGGTCCATGTCCGCCTGGGACAAGACCGGACCACGGGCGCCCCCCTGCCCGAGGAACTGGTCAGGGCACTGGATCCCTGGCTGACAGGGACCTAAGCGATCACTCACGCCCACCAGGGGAGGGGGAGTCAGAAAACCACGATAACAATGAGATATCAGGTCAGAGGCCATGAAGTAACGGGATTTCCCCATCAGCGATCATCCTGGCCCGATCTGATATCCGCTCCTCCTCCCGCTGGCTGGAGATCAGCGAAAAGGGCCCTGATACCTTGCGCATCCAGCTTGCCGGAGGCCAGGATCGGTAGCGCGGCGCAGCGATGAAAACCCCGGGGGCGCTGCCGGTCCGGCAGATGCCGCCTGCACCAGGTCTCCAGGGCCTCCGGTGGGGTATCGCCCGTATAGGCCGCAACCAGGCGATGCCCCCACGTCGGATCCGGCAGGGCCACCACCGCGACCGCCTCCAGTCCCGGGGCCGCCAACAGCCGCTCCTCCACCCGGGACGGCACCACCGCTTCCCCGCCGATGACAAGAATCTGATCGGCGCGACCCGACACCGTCACCTCCCCCTCCGGGCTGAGGTAGCCCAGATCGCTGGTCTGAAACCAGCCCTCCTCCAGCCCCAGACCGGGCTGGCGCCCCGGCTCCGCGTAGCCCGCCATCACCTGGGGCCCCCGAATCCGCATCCGGGCCGGGGCGGTCGGGGTACCGCTACACTGCATCTCCACGCCCGGCAGGGGCCGTCCCACCCAGCCCGCTGGGGGCACCGACCGGAGGGGGGGCGAGAGGACGACGTGGGAGCAGGTCTCCGTCATGCCATAGGTCAGGCGCAGGGGCCAACCCACTTCCAGGGCCTTACGGGCCAGGCCGGTGCTCAGGCCCTGCCCCCCCACCAGGACGACGCGCAGCCAGGGGGGTGGACTCGCAAGAATTGCCAGCAGCCGGGCGAGCATGGGCGGTACCAGGGAGAGGTGGCTGATCCGCCGCTCCACCAGATCCCGGGCTACGGCATCGGCATCGTAGCCCTCGTGGGCGACCTGAACCGCCCCCGCCAGGGCGCAGCGGAAACCGATCATCAGGCCGCCCACATGGCAGCGGGGCAGGCAGCCGAGCCAGGCATCCCCGGGCCCCAGGCCCAGTTGCGCATTGGTGGCGCTGGCCGAGGCCAGGACGTTGGCCCGGGTAAGCATGACCGCCTTGGGTGCCCCGCTACTCCCGCTGGTTTCGATGACCAGGGCCGGCGCTACCCCATTCGGGGAGCGAGACGGCGGGGTCAGGCCCGGCTCCGAGAGCGGGTACCCAGCGCGATATGAAACCGGCTCGCCGCT